>CAYGHY010000306.1:0-3483 GCA_964349435.1 uncultured Oscillospiraceae bacterium | reverse complement strand
CGATATTTCAAGGCAACCGTCAAACCAAAGCACTTAATCTTGCACAGCACTCAATCGCAGCATAGTATTTCCAAATATTCTTGAAAAGAGTAACAGAGAATGCCAAGCAGTGATCGATCTGACAATCGAATTTAAGGGCTGAAGTAACGGATAGAAAAGAAACAGCTCTTTTTACTTCAATTTCTGAAGCTATACGGGACCAGACTCCCGGATCCTCCATACCCAGTCTCCATAGTGCTACTCCTGAAATGCCCAGCTGCCATGCCAGCCGGAGCTTTGCTATAATACTTTCGCTGTTTTCAAACCAGACCTCGTGTTTATTTCCCGATTCATCGGTATATGCAAACATGGGAGTTAATGTTTCCTGGTCAAAGATAATGCTTTTATTGTAGCGCTTTGCAAGCTCTGCAGCCATAGCATAGGTAGCGTAGGTATTTTTTCCTGTGGTTATATTAAAATCGAAGCCGAATACCGATATAGCCGCAACTACTTTACTTGCAGGCACTTTTGATAATGTATAGCCAACAACCTTGGTCATCCAGCCGCTGGATACAACGGGACCGGGACCGCTGCCCGGCCAGCCGTGCTCGTTATAAAGCATGACAATGAATTGGTCAACGGCGGCGCCTATGGCGGAATAATCAAAAGGATCTGAGAAGGGATTGAAGGGCGGATAATCCCTTATGCGGGACGGCACTGAGGCTGACAGGAAATAGCCCCGGGTTCTCATTGCGCTGCCAAGCTCGGTATAAAACAGTGAAAGCTTGCCGCTGTCCTCCATATAAACGTCTTCGATGTCAATGTTTACTCCGTCAAAGCTAAATCTGCCAATTAAAGCGATAATATTTTCAATGGCTGCCCTGCGGCTGGCTTGTGTGGCAACCACCTTTGAAACCACAGCTTTGCTTGCCTCCTGACCACCGGCGCCATAGAGGAGATTATGTACAACTGGAAGAATCATGGTGTTGTTTCTATGAGCCAAGGAAACAAGCATCTCTACCTCATTGTCAGTAAATTCACCGAATTTTTCAATGGAGGTTGGGTTATTCTGTTCAAAGCGATACATAAATAATGGAAGCTCCGAAATCAGGGTTGTATTATCCGCAAATGCACGGAAGGATCCGGGGAGTGCTGGACCCTCCTGAAGAGTATAAAAGCCAACAATTTCAAGGATGGGCTTTGCACCGTCATATACCCTTATGTTTACTAGATTGCGTGAGATCCAGCCGGTCTTGCCGTTGTGCAGAGAGACTCGTATCCAGTCATTGTCCGTTTCAAGCACAGGCAGTCTTGCCGTTGCAACCACAGTTTGCAGAATACTGTGGCTTGTGCCGGGACCGCTTCTGATATTGGCGCTGGCAGAGGTTACCACAGCTTCAGTATACTGTGGTATTACAAGGCGCTGCCCGATATACAAATTCATGCTCTGCAGCCTGTTGAGCATATAAATGCTCTCAACAGTGGTGTTGTACCTTTTAGCTATCTTAAATAATGAATCACCCTGTTGCACAACATATGTTATGACCTTAGAAACCTGTATTGGGATGAAAAGCTTTTGACCGGGATAGAGTGTGTTGTCGGTTAACTGATTAGCTGACAGAAGCTGCTGGATGGGGAGGTCGAATTTCTGAGCTATAAGATATGCTGAATCACCTGGCTGAACGGTATACCACATAATTCTCACCCTGTTTCAAAATCGCTATATCAATATATTCACAGCTAATTGAAATGGTGTATAATTCTTGTATGAATATAATGCCGGGAAAGAGGGCGGCGGCTTGAATAGGATGAAGCGTCTGACGATGAAGGGCTTAACGGAGAAGGGTCTGAAGATGAAGGGCTTAACGGAGAAGGGTCTGAAGTTGAAGGGTTTTGTGATAAAAGGTTTTACAATGAAAGGATTAACGATGAAAGGCTTAACTGAGAAAGGTTTAACAATAAAAGGCTTTTTGCTGATAAATCCTATCCCAGTTATTAGTTGATAATATAAAATACGATGAGTGGTTGAGAATTGTGAGGTGAATAATATTGGCATTAGAGTATTTATATGAAGGGATGACAATTTATCATAGAACAAATAAAACTAAAGCAAATATTACTGGATTACAGATTTTTAATGTCTGTACAACGCATACCAAGGCAACAAGCCAGTAAGATAATTGCGTAATCCCGTTTACCTTTAGGACTTCCTCTGTCAATAGCAGTGATAAGTTGCTTCAATTCATCCTTTGTCCATACGGATGGAATACGGGTCTGTTTTCTTGCTTGCACCATCGGTGTTTTTGCAGCAAAATCAGTTTGTATTCCTCCAGTTTCCATAAGAAACCGGAGAAAGGCACGCATGGAGCAAATATTTTGCTCCACGGTTTTGTAAGTATAACCGGCCAAGGTTTTAATGTAATCGTTGATGAATGAGATACTGATTTCTTTGCAGTCTGTAACTTTCTGTGAGGAAAGATAATCCATGAACCGCACTGACTGTTTGACATAATGGTCTGTTGTAACCTTGGAATAACCTTTATCTGCACAGTATTGCCTAAAATGACTGCTGATTCCGATGAAATATGGATTTGTAAGAATTTTCTTATGCTTATAGTAGCGACGTAAAACTGTATGGTGCAGCTGAAAATCCCCAATCATCCGAATGATACGCATTTCTTGTGTCTCTGATTGTGAAAGAATCCGATTGAAATCTTTTTCAAATATATGGAAGTGTTTCTCAGCAAAATCGATTCCCAATCGTTCGGAATAGTAAATTTCACCCCTTTCCTGTGCAAATTGAAGCAGTATCTGCCATCGCCTACGGTAAAATTTCATAGATCCTTCGGTATAACCAAGGCGTAACATTTCCTGCTTAAGGTCTTGAAGTAGTTCGTTTAAAGGTTGAATTTGCATAAAAGATTCCTCCCAAAATGATATTTAGAGCTATTTGCTCTTACTATCATTCTGGACATTATGCAAAGTAAATCAACATGGACTTTAGAATTTATCAGCATTTTAGAAGATTACTTTGCATAATTACTTTCTTTGCATAAGGCGGCGTCATATCCCCAGTATTAAGTAATTTGTTTTTGCATTATGTCTTTGACAAATGGATGGCAACAAATTACAAAGAAAACCCATGGTGTCGCTACGCAGATGATGGTTTGGTACATTGTAAATCCTATGATGAGGCAAGCTCAATACTCCGCTCACTTCAGCAAAGGTTTAATGAATGTAGTTTAGAACTTCATCCAGATAAAACAAAGATTGTGTATTGTAAAGATTCTAAAAGGAAGCAGGAATATCCCATAAATGAGTTTAAGTTTTTGGGATTTACCTTTATTAGTAGAACAGCAATCAGCCCATATAGCAGGCAACCGTTTAATAGCTTTCAACCGGCAGTTAGCGAAGAAGCACTTAAAGCTATGCGTAAACAAGTAAAACATCAATGGAGGCTTCATTTGCGTTCAGAAGCTAGCTTGGATGAACTAGCGAAAATGT
>CAYGHY010000305.1:0-3487 GCA_964349435.1 uncultured Oscillospiraceae bacterium | reverse complement strand
GAAGAATACTGATGCAATGATATATCTAGGCAGGCTGCATCCCGAACTTGAAAACATGCTGGGGGTCAAACTTCTTGAATATACGACTGCATCACCCAAAGATATCCGTTATTTGACCTGGCAGGGAAAAAGCTATAAATCCGAATTATTTTACGAATTACCTGTTATTGCTGGCGCGAAAAGTATAGGGCAATATACCGATACCTGGTTCGAGGGGGACCCGGCAATTACAGAAAACAATATGGGAAAAGGGAAGGCATATTTTGTAACTACATTTGCAGAAGAAAAATTCTATGAAGATTTTTTATTGCATTTATGCAATAAAACAGGTATAAGACCCATTTTAAACACTTTTGTCCCCAAATCCGTTGAAATTGCAGAGCGGAGTGCCTGTGACGGAAGAAGAATAATATTTCTCCTCAGCTACAGCCGCAAAGAAGAAACAGTTGCGCTGGACAGGCCAATGACTGATGCAGTTAGTGAAGAGTCATTATCGGATGAAGTAATAATAAAGCCGTTTGGTTTTAGAATACTGAAAGATTTTAATTAAAAAATCGAAAGGATAAACTGATATGAGTAAGAAACCGAATATCATATTCCTTTTTAATGATCATCAGGCATATTATCGCCATGGCTGGGACGAAGGGCCTAAACCTGCACGTCCAAATTTTGACCGGGTGGGGAGGGAAGGAATAACATTTGATCATGCATATACGTGTTCCGGTTTTTGCGTGCCTGCGCGTGCTTCTGTTGTTACCGGCTTATATCCCCATAATCACGGTTTGCTGACAAATGCGCATGAAATACCGTTTAAAGAAGGCTGCGGTCCATACTTTCCCTACTTGAAAGAGGAGGGATACCGGTGCTGTTATTATGGAAAATGGCATACTGCTCCAGGTACTGCTTCTGATTATGGTTGTGAAGGATTTTCATGTCCGAGTTACGGTAATCCGTACCAAAGTACTGAATACAAGGAATATTGCAAAAAACGCGGTTTGCCTGAGGCAAAATTTTATGTAGAACATAGTTTCTGGCCTGATGTCGTACCTGAAAAAGCAGAATACACCTGCAAAAGGGTAAACTGGAGCAACGAGCATGCCAGCGGCTTGCTGCTTACTCCGGAGGATACACACGAAGCATACTTTCTGGCGAACATGGTAAGTGACAAGCTGGAGGAATTAGCCGAAAAAGATGAACCTTTTGCGTTGAAAGCAGACTTCTGGGGACCACACCAGCCCTATTTTCCAAGCCGCCGTTTTGCAGACATGTATGATCCGGAATCAATTCCCGAATACGGTAGTTTCCGTGATGACCTGACAGGCAAACCGTTTCACTGGAGAAACGAAAGGAATAAGCCCCTTCAAGACGGACATAATCATTTGGTGATTCCAAACCCGCTTGCCTGGGATGAATGGCAGGAAGTGCTGGCACGTTGTTACGCACATATTACCATGGTGGACGATGCTGCGGGAAGAATACTGGATACCCTTGACAGGCTCGGATTGTCGGAAAATACTTTTGTAATATGGACAACTGACCATGGTGATGGGATTGCAGCTCACGGCGGCCATTTCGACAAATCAAATTACATGTCAGAAGAAATATACAGGATACCCATGACAATCAGATGGCCCGAAGTAATTGCACCCGGACAGACAAGCAACGCGCTTGTAAGTAATCTGGATGTAGCGCCTACGATTCTGGACGCTGCCGGGACCAGATTTAAAGGGGAAGTAGATGGTGACAGCCTGTTGCCTGTTTGCCGGGGTGATAAAAATTTCAGCCGCAGCGAGCTTGTGTGTGAAGCTTATGGACATAAAGAAGATATTATAAGCAGGATGATAGTTACGGATCGATACAAGTATATTGCCACACAGGACAAAATGCATGAGCTTTATGACTTGAAGGCCGACCCTTACGAGCTTTGCAACCAGATCAACAATCCATCTTTTTCGAATATATTGAAGGACCTCAGGATACGCCTGAGATCATGGCAAGAAAAAACGGGAGATAAAGAGAGGGTATAAAGCACAAGGAACAGGTTTAATAGTGAAACGGTAGGAATGCTGAGTATTTTTTGAAGTATCATGAAAGCTAACATGGAGAGTAAAGAGAATTTTCTGTTTCTTCCCAAGACTTTGTAGCAAGACCAATAAAATGTCGGAGGGACAAGGGAAGATAGATCAAGGTGCTGGGTAAGTAATTCAAGGAACTTTGGTTTATCATTTTGGTAGATGTCTTTGCACTCATGGTAGGTATCAGAAAAGAGATTTGATAAAAAAGCTTTACCATTTTTCTCATCCTTAGCAGCGGGAAACATGGATTCATCACCTATATTTTACACAATTTAGAGGAGAAGAACAATAAAGATATTATGCTCAAACCCAGTAATATCAAGGCCTAAAGCATTTTACAAATAACTAGACTATAGATACTGATAGGAGATGTTTGGTATGAAGGATTTCAAAATAGCACTGGTTGCACATAACAGTATAGTTTTACGCAAGAAGGAAAACCTGGAGAATATTATTTCATGGATTAAAAAAGCCAGGCAAGAAGGGGCCTTACTGGTCTGCTTCCCGGAATTGAACGTTTCGGGACATGCCGGAGACCCCAGATTGCTTGAAGAAGCTGAGGCTGTTCCCGGTGGACCCAGTGTCGAACTGTTATGTGAAGCTGCCAGGGAAAACGAAATATACATCTGCGCAGGAATTGTTGAGGAATACCGAGGGCTTTATTACAATACTTCTTTTTTAATCGGACCGGAAGGGTATATAGGCAAGCAGAGAAAGATTCATTTATCATTAGACGAGCGTTTCCTGTTCAAGAATGGAATAAACCTTCCTGTATTTGATTTGTCTTTTGCACGGATAGGTATAATCATCTGCTATGACTATGCTTTTCCAGAGGTATCTTGCTGCCTGGCGGTAAAAGGTGCAGAGCTTCTGCTTTCGGTTCATGCCAGCCGCTTCGGCAAATGGCCGGATGATTTGGAAGGGCGTCAAGAGAAGGTCGAAAACGTAAAGAAGGACTGGAAAATGAATTATCAATGCCGCGCTAAAAATATCGGATGTTATGAAGCTGTCTGCAATGCAGCCGGCCAAGCAGGCATTCATCTTGACGGTGTGGAAGCCAATCATGCAGGTGGTTGTTTGGTTATTGACCCGTTAAGCAATATTGTCGCAGAATCCAGAACCAAGGACATTGAGGATGAAATGCTGGTTGTTTCTCTTTGTGGCAATCTGATTGCAAAACGCCGAAAGGAGAATAATAGTTATCAGAAGAATCGCAGACCGGAAGCATTCGGTATTCTGTCCCAACCTATTGAGTAGAATTTAATAAGTTTTAGTGCATGTGTTTTTTATTCCTTAAGCTATATTGTTTAGCTTTAAGTCGATATTTAAGGAGGCTGTAAAATGTATTTTGGAGCTGCTTATTATCCTGAATACCGGGATCCATCCAAATGGGACTATGACTTGGATAATAT
>CAYGHY010000304.1:0-3492 GCA_964349435.1 uncultured Oscillospiraceae bacterium | reverse complement strand
GTATTAATGTACGCCATCCACATAACCGGGATTTTGGGTAAGATTTTTATTCAAGGTACGCTCGTCTGCAGGGATGGGCCACAGATAGTCTCGGTCATCATCCCAAAGGGAGCCGTAATTGGTTGTAGAATAGGACACGATATAGCCTTTCGTTCCTTCGGAAAGGACTACATCCTGAATAGCAGTACCGGCCTTGATCTTGACATGACCGTCAATCCGGACAAATTCGACATCGGCTATACCGTCTCCGGAAGTGTCATATTCGCCCAAGCCAGGAATATAGACACCGTACCATGGAACATAATGTTGCAAAGCCTGTTTTGCTTCAGCCCAGCGGAATAGGTCCCAAGAACGCTCAGGCTCTTCAAGGATGAGTTCGATTGTCCTTTCACGACGAATCTCAAGGATTACTCCACGGTTGGCTCCAGAACTCACATTGGGATAGCATTGGAGCAGATAAGGATCGATGTTTGCATTCGCTACCTCCAGATTCATAGCAGGCATACCTGCACGTGTACGAATCTTGTTGATGGAAATATCCAGATCGTTCTGGGTAAGTGTACCCAATTCGGCCAAAGCCTCAGCATAGTTGAGGTAAACTTCAGCAGCACGCAACAGAATCCAATCTACATCATCAGAAGATGATTGACTTTTCTCGGCAGAAGGCACATGTTTAATGGGCTCATATCCGGTCCATGAATAAAATTCATTAGGCGTAACAGAAGAAGAGCCTTTCTGAACATACCCAGGGGCCATTACAATCTGGGCAAGGCGAGGGTCACGTCCCTTCATCTCATCGGTGTAGAACATTGCCTCCCAACCAGGTTTGTCGGTAAAGCGTGCACCGTCCTCCATCAGAAAGTGGTTCACAAAGCGACGGGTGAGTGAAGCGCGGCTGAAACCCATATTGTAGCCCATACTATGGAACTGTCCAAAAGCTACGTCATAGTGGCGACAGAGCACAACCTCCTGGGTGATCGCATTATCAGCAACAAACAAGTCGCGGTAAGGTGTAGAACCTGTGCTGTACAAACTGAACGGAGAAGTGGAAATAAATTCCCTTGCATAGTCGGCTGCCTTTGTGAGGTATTTATTTGCGTCCGGCATATTGTGGTATTTACGGAAAGTTCCTTCATACAGGGCAGCACGGCTGGCATAACCTATAGCAGCCCACTTAGTGACGCGCGTGTTGTTAGCTTCCCAATTTGAAGGAAGGTTCGCAATTGCAAACTCGAAGTCTTCCAGCACCTTGTCCATCACAAAACCCCGGTCGTCACGTCCTTTATAAATATCAGGATCAGTAGAACCAAGTACTTTGTCGTAGTATGGCACATCTCCATAGGTACGGACCATTTTGAAATAGAAGTATGCACGAAAGAACTTTCCCACAGCTTCATACTTGATCGCCACGGCTCTGTCTTCACTCTGATCCAAATGCTCCAGCATGTAATTGATATTGCGCAGGGCAGAGAATGACCAATTCTGGGTAGAAGGGTTGCGATTTCCAGACACCCACGCTGAGATACCGTTGGTCTGGAGAAGATCAGAGGTGCCAGGCAGACCAGCACTCTCCAGATTGTTTGTGTAGAATTGGTTGCTCCAGAGAAGGAAGTCTGATTCGGTCTTGAAATAATTCTCCGGAGAGACCTCATCTTCGGGGATAAGAGTAAGATCGCAAGAAGCCAAGGCAGCAAGCAGGGTGAATAATATAAAAATTGTGATATACTTTTTCATACTGTTAGCATTTAAAAATTAAGGTTTACACCCAAAGTGATCGTGCGAGGTATAGTATACCCCGTACCTGTTGAGGATCTATAAGTACCAGAGGCGACAGCAAGCTCTGGATCAACATACTTACTATATTTCTTCATGGGAGACCAATAGAAGAGGTTCTCGGCTGAGAAATAAAGCCGGCAGCTGTGAATGAACGAATCCTTTAGAGTGGCTGTATATCCAAATGTTATATTCTTGATTCTGATATAATTAACCTTCTGCAAATAGCGATCATTGTTCTGTGCAAGAGGGCCACCCCCATAGCTCTGGATAGTACGCAGGCGGGGAAAGTAACCGTCTGGATTTTCCTCAGTCCAAACATGCTCCTTGTAATCCTTTGCAACAAATGACATCAAAGGATAGCTATACAGGTTCCAGAATCGTGTGGATCCATAGACGTCCTCAGGGTTTGCGGTAGGATACCAATCACGTTTACCCACGCCCTGAAACAATAATGACAGGTCAAAGTTGTTCCAGTCGAAGTCGTTTCGTAAGGAATAGTTATATCGGGGTAACGAGTTGCCGATTATCATCATGTCTCCTGGATCGTCTACAGTTCCTGAACCACTGTTGATATGACCATCACCGTTACGGTCCTCGAACATCACATCGCCTGCCATCAGATAGCCTCTTCCACCACCAGCCTCATTGTATACTCTCTGGTATACGTTGGAAGAATTGTTGATCGCCATCTGATATGCGGCAGCCTCTTCGTCGGTTTTGAACAAGCGAGGAACATGGTAACCCCAGATTTCACCCAGTTTTTTTCCTTCGTAGAAACTGTTAAACAACCTGTCGGGGTTATTGAACTTGGTAATTTTTGTGACATAGTCTCCCAAAGTGGCGGTAACGCCATAATGAAAAGGCTTGTTGCCAAGATTCAATTGGTCTTTCCATGAAAGCTTAATCTCCCAACCATTGGTCATTAGGTCGGCGCTATTCTCTCTAGGAGTTGATGCACCATATACTGAAGGCAGAGTAAGAGATGTAGCCAACATATCTTCTGTCAGACGGACAAAATAGTCACCGGTAAAGTTCAGACGGCTGTTGAAAAATGAGAGGTCAAGCCCTGTGTTGTATGTCTTCACCGTTTCCCAAGTAAGTCCAGAGGAATTGGGGGCGGTCACATTGGAGTATTGGGGTCTGTCTGAATCTTTATCAAACAGGTAATTCAACAGACCAGAGGTGATTGTTTGGAAGTACTGATAATTACTAACCTGCTGGTTACCCAGAGAACCATACGAAAAACGAATTTTCCCGTCGCTAAGCCAATTGCTCATGCCATCCATGAAGTTTTCTTGAGAGAATCGCCATCCTACGGAAGCGGAGGGAAAGACACCCCAACGGCTTTGCTCTTCAAAACGTGATGTACCGTCAGTACGCATTGAAACTTCTGCAAGGTATTTCTCCCTGTAATTGTAATTCAGACGACCGAAGAAACCCAATGTCTTATAGGCACTGATACTCTGTGAGATGATGTAATATGTGTCATCGGTAACTGAGTTGAACGTGCTAAGGTATGGACTACCCACACCAAACTGATCCACAATGAGATCAGTGGCGCGTTGTTGCTCGTAATTCATACCGGCAAGGGCATTGAAGTTATGGGCATCATTCAGCGTTTTGTTGTAATTTGTCACAACGTCCATACTGTGCAATGTGTACTCATAAGGACGCTCACGATACTCATCTCTGGAGTATGCTGTATTGGTAACCACT
>CAYGHY010000303.1:0-3506 GCA_964349435.1 uncultured Oscillospiraceae bacterium | reverse complement strand
GTAGTAAAAGAGGACGCTCCCTTGGAGGACAGGTCGCTATATAGACTCGTTCGTCCGGATAGTTGATATAAAAGGCTTCAAGTCATAATAAACTCAATCGAAGGCGTGAAAAGTTCAAACGTACAGGTGCAATTGGTTATTTTGTCATTCTGAAAGGAAAAGAAATGAAACGACTGATTGCTCTCAGCATGGTTTTTGCCCTGTTCATTATCGCTGTGTTTGCCGAAGCCGCCCCTGTCATCCAGCTGTATGAGCAGCTGGATGAGATGAAGATCCCCTATGCCGTGGACCTCAGCCCGGAAGACGGCGCGGACAGCGTCGAGCGCCTGGGCGACCACCCCGGCAGCCCCTATTTCAACCGCCTGGACGTCTACAACCTGGCGGACACCGACACCCTGACCATCCTGGAAAACTTTCAGACCCAGCAGCAGACCTCTGAATGGAGCTGCGGCGTGTCCAGCGCCCTGATGGTGATCAACTGGTACGGCAGGCTGGGCGAACACAATGAGGAGACCCTGGCCCTCTTCCGCAGCAACGGGCTGGAACCCGCGGCCACGTCCCTTCGCCAGGCCATCCAGGTATTCGAGGGCGTGGGCGGTTTTGACCTGTTCACCACCTTTGACGCGGGGGAGGATGTTTACGACATCTTCACCCTCGACTACGTCCGGCAGACCCTGAAGGAAGGCAAGCCCATCATGATCGGCTGGAACGACTGGGGCGGGCACTGGCAGGTCATCATCGGCTACGATACCATGGGAACCGAAACGGAACAGGACGACGTCATCATCGTGGCCGATTCCTATGACACCACCGACCACAATCAGGACGGCTACGGCGTCTACCCCGCCGAGCGCTTCATCTACAACTTCACCTTCTACGATTTCTTCCCGGAGGAAGAGCTCAACGACATGTGCTTTATCGTGGCGACGCCCCGGTAAGGGATCTGCTTTAAACCTTCAATCCTCCTCAAAAACACCGCCGTTCCCGGATCTGCGCCCGGGAACGGCGGTTTTCTGTTTGCGGGGACGATGCCGCGGGGCACCGTGCCGGCAAGAGGAGGAAAGAAAAGCCGCTGTCCCCAGCCTTTCCATCGCCATCCCAGGCAAAGCCGCCAGCGCGGGAAAAAAGGAGAATACGCCCTCTGTGTTCTGCGGACTATTCCGCGGGGAGTTTCGGCACCTCAACATTCAGGAACTTTGCCAGGGCATCCACCGCGAGCTGATGGTCCTGGACATCGCTCAGGCCGGAGACCGTGATGGCTCCGACGACGCCAAGGTTCTTCAGCCGCAGGGGGAAGCATCCGCCGCAGAACACGACGTCTGACGCGGAAAAGCCATGATCCTCCGGCCGGTTCCCGCCGGTCAGGGCTTCCAGTTTCAGGCGCAGGGAGCTTTTCCAGCATTCCAGCGTGCCCTTCTCCTTGCGTTTGATCCAGCGGCTGAAGTTGGGTTTGGGCTGCCCCAGGCCGCAGTGGAACACCGGCGCGCCCAGAAGGCTGATGTGCAAACCCATATCAGCGCCGATTTCAAGGCCCATCCCGCGCATGATCTGGCCGAGTTGCCAGGAATCCGCGGCATCGATATGATCCAGCTGCAGGGATTCTTCCTGCCTGATGACAATATCCAGGAGCTTCATATTCTGTTTCCCGGTCGCTTCCTCCATGGGGGCCTCCTTCATGTATCCGGTAGGGCGGATTCTGTTCGCTGCTTGATGTATCATACCGAAAACCGTAAAACGGCACAAGCAAGCGGACAGGAGCTTGAAAATCAGAACGCAGGGAAGGTCGCTTGCAAAAAACAAAGAGATACGTCCCCTGTGTTCGCACAAAGAGATATGGTCCCTATGTTCTAGTAATGTAAAAGTAGAAATAATTGACATTATTGTAATGCTGACGAGTTGCCCAGAATGGTATAATTTGTCGAGATTGATATAGTCGCAATTCATTGATTTATTAGGAAATGTATAATATATTGTTTATAGATTATTCTACACATTAATTATGAGTGATTCATTATATGATAAATTGGGGGGGAATAAAAGAATGGACTTGAATCAGGAAGCTATTATAATGCAGGCTATCGGAAACCTAGCTCAATCGTTTGCTAATAATTTTTATGACAAAGCAAAAAAATTCTTTAAGACAATGTCGAAGGAATTCCTAATTGATATCGGAAGCGCGTACAAGACATACTTAAAAAGCACAGTGAGACAATATGGTAAAATTAAGACTCTTCTCTATAGACACGAACCCAAGGATATTTATTCCTTCTATGAGTGTGTAGGTTTGCGTTTGAACAAGGACACCATTGACACATCTAATGTGGGCAATGTACTCGCGTATGGAAACAAGCTGATAGTTACAGGTACTGGAGGCATTGGTAAGTCTGTAATGCTAAAGCATTTTTTCTTGAATTGCATACAGACCCAAGATTTGGTTCCGGTTTTAGTAGAGTTAAGAGGGTTAAATAGCACAGTTATCAATGAAGATAGCCTAATTGACTTAATTTATGCGTCACTTCACAATCACGGCTTTACTCTTGATAAAGAATACTTCTTGTATAGTTTAAAAGCGGGTAAGTACTTGATTTTGATGGATGGGTTTGACGAACTTCGAGATTCACTTAGTCATCAAATTGCAAACCAGCTTATTGACATGTGCAGCAAATATCAAAATAACAGCTATATTATCTCATCACGCCCACAAGACAACAGGTTCATTGGTTGGTCGGATTTTTGTGAACTCGAAGCCTTACCCCTAAACAAAAAACAAGCCTTATCGCTCATAAATAAGCTTGAGTATGACGAAAATGTAAAGCGCAAGTTTTATGAGGATTTGGATAAATCATTGTTCGAAAGACACGAATCTTTTGCATCTAATCCACTGTTATTGACTATAATGCTAATCACTTATGAAAATCGAGTTGCCATACCTGACAATTTAATCGACTTCTATGAACAAGCATTTGCCGCGCTCTTTTATGCGCACGATGCTACAAAGGACGCTTATAAACGGGATATAAAAACCGGCTTGAGTTATGAGGAATTTAAAAAAATTTTTTCCAATTTTTGTTTCAAGTCATACTTTAAAAGTGAATACGAATTTTCTCTTAGTGACTTATCAGAGTATATTTCTCAAGCTCAAGAAAAAATTGTATTCATTAGGGCTTTCGATACCCTAGACTATATTTCTGATTTAACTGACTCTGTTTGTATGTTAGTCACCGAGGGATTAAAGTACCGGTTTTCTCATCGTTCTTTCCAAGAATATTTTGCTGCGTTATATACAACACTCCTTAGCGACGAAAATCAAAGAAAGCTATTATTACCTTGGATAAAAAGGGAAAGTTTTTCCTTGTTATCGACAACATCTTATTTATATATGCTGGCAGATTTACAGAGAGACCGATTTATCAACAATATTTTATTACCACTTTTACAAGAATTGGAAAGTCTCTCAACAAAATCTGATAATATTTTTGAAACTATGAAAAAAATATATGATGAAA
>CAYGHY010000302.1:0-3515 GCA_964349435.1 uncultured Oscillospiraceae bacterium | reverse complement strand
GCCGTATCCGGATCAATCGTGATGATTCCACGTCCTTTTTTCTGGCGTATGAGATAAAATGGGCGGCAGGCTCAAGCTGCGGTACCTCGCAATTTTCATAGACCGCAATCACGAAGCCGGCGTGATCGACGAGATAACGGTTGCAGCGGGCAAGGACAATCAGCGACTGCGACGAGTTGGAGATCCGGGTCATTGCGGATATGGCTAAGACGCTCAAAAAAAGCATGCGCCGGAGATTAGGGGACTGAGCGATGAGGCATGCGCAATAAGCGGGCAGCAAAAAACCTGCCCGCTTAGCTTTATCAGAGCAAAAAAATAATCAAAAAGAAAATTTACTGTTGCATTCTGCAACTGTTGCATATTATAATATAAGCCGAGGTGATGAAAATGATTGGACAAGGAAGTGATGTTCTCCGAGAATTGCTTCGGGTGTTAGTTCGGAAATTAGGCATCTTGCAAAAAAGCGATGCCTCCTGCTGCGGTGTTACAGTTACGCAGTGCCATGCTATCGTCGAAATCGGACGAAATGAAAAAATATCGCTGGTTGATCTTGCTGATTTATTAGGCGTGGATAAAAGCACCATGAGCCGGACAGTAAACAATCTTGTGGAGGCGGATTTGGCTGTTCGGGAATTGGACGCTGAGAATAGAAGATACGTTATTATTCAACTAACCGAGAACGGTAAGAGCGTATTTCAAAACATCGAACAAAGCATGGAGAGCTATTACAAAGACATTTTCGGTTCCATTCAGGCGGACAAAAGAAGTCAAGTGCTGGAAAGCCTGCAACTGCTGACGGATGCAGTAAGAAACAGCAAGTGTTGTTAAGACGAGATTAGGCTATCACCATCAATTTTATAAGGAGGCTATCATTATGGCAAAAAGCATTCAGGAAGAAATACAGAAGCATTATGGCGGCATCGCTAAACGGGTGTCTAAAACAGCAAAAAGTTCCTGCTGCGGTGACGGGGCTTGCTGCGGTGACGCCAGCAATGACTACACTTTATATTCCGCAGAATATATCGCGGGGTTGCCTGTGGAAGCAATCAACGCTTCATTGGGCTGTGCCAATCCGATTGCGCTTGCGAACCTGCAAAAAGGTGAAACCGTGCTGGATTTGGGCAGCGGCGGCGGGATAGACGTATTGATTTCCGCAAAGTTTGTGGGCGAAACGGGAAAAGCCTACGGCTTGGATATGACTGATGAAATGTTAGAGTTGGCGAACCGCAACAAGGCAAAGAATGGAGCGAAAAATGTTGAATTCATCAAGGGCTACATTGAGAATATTCCGTTAGCAGACGAGGCCGTCGATGTCGTTACGTCCAACTGCGTTATAAATCTGACCGAAAGCAAGGAAGCTGCCCTCGCGGAAGCCTATCGTGTTCTTAAAAAAGGCGGCAGGCTGGCGATTGCGGACATCGTTGAATTAAAACCCATCCCGGATGAAATCAGGCAGAGTGTCCAAATGTGGGTTGGCTGCATTTCCGGTGCATTAAGTGTTCAGGAATATGAGCGGATTCTCAAAGAGGTAGGCTTTACGAGCATAGAGATCACTCCGGTCAACATCTATACAAAGGAAGTGATCAAGAGCTTCGCGGAAGCAAAAGAGCTTGGCGAGATTTATGCCCATCTGGATGAAGATGCTTTGGATGGCGCTTTCGCGGGCGCTCATGTAAAGGCATACAAAGAGTGAGTGACCAATTGGGTTTGAGATATGGCTGTCTGATTGGGTAGAGGTTTGATTATTTATTTTGAAGGAGGAATTATTAGATGCTAAAAATTGAATGGAGACATCTTGATGTTGAGGGAGAGACTTGTGAGCGTTGTTATGATACGGGGGAAAACCTCGCACAGGAAGTAAAAAGGCTAAAAAGAGCACTTGAACCTCGGGGTATCCAAATAGAATATATTGAGACAAAGCTCAACGATACTGAAATCCCGGAATCGAATACGATATTTTTTAATGGCGTCCCTATTGAAGATATAATAGGGATTGAAGTATCGGAAAACTATTGTGATTCCTGTACAGCCTTATTGGGGAAAAAAACATACTGCCGTGCGGTGAAATTTGAGGGGAACGACTATGAAGATATCCCTGCGAAAGCTATCCGCCAAGCAGCGTACAAAGCATTGGGGATAGAAGAAACAAAAAAAGAAACATCAAAGAATTCGGGCTGTTGCTGTGGCGGCAACACTGGTTGCTGTAACTAACACAGTTTCAAATTATTAAACAAAGTAGGCGGATAGAATGACCACCTACTTTGTTTATATGCTGTTTTGACGATAAACAGCGGTTCTTTGGTTTAGAAACATACATGAGCGGATGGGACACAGAGGTGATATATAAAACTGGACGACTTCGGGCTGCAATAATACACATTGACAGGTGTCGATTTGTCGTGTACAATAGTCACATTGATACTGATAGATATGAGGTGAGTAGCTTGGGAAATCAGCATGAGGAAACCGCAAAAGTCTTTAAGGCGCTATGCGACCCCAATCGGTTGACGATTATTGAAATGTTGCAAAACGGGGAAAAATGCGCGTGTCGGCTTTTAGACGATTTGAATATCAGGCAGTCAACCTTATCCCATCATATGAAGACGTTATGTGAATCCGGTGTGGTCGATTGCCGCCGCGATGGAAAATGGATGTACTACTCGCTCAACAAGCAGGGATGCGAAAAAGCGTACAGCATATTGACGGGCATCATGGAAGCGCCTGTGCAGAGCAATGTTGATGAAAAATGCATCTGCGAATAGCCGGAAAGGAGAACATGCCATGCGGATTGTTGTTATAGGAGCGGTTGCCGCTGGAACCTCTGCTGCTGCGAAGGCAAGGAGAAACAGCGAGGACGCCCAAATTGTGATTTACGAAAAGGACAGCTTTATTTCCTACTCCGGCTGCGGTATGCCCTACTATATCGGCGGCGAGGTTGAAAGCGCGGATGAACTGACCCCGCGCGATCCTGCTTTCTTTAAGAGCAAATACAATGTAGACATTTTCACCCGGCATGAAGTGCTTACCATCTCTCCCGACGAAAAAAGCGTAACGGTCAAGAACCTAATCACGGGGGACGTATTCACCGACCATTACGATAAACTTGTGATCGCCACCGGAGCCAGAGCGACCGTCCCTCCGATCAAGGGCGCAGACGGCCAGCATGTTTTCTCCTTGCGCAACATCAATGATATGAACCGCATAAAAAACTTTATCGACACGAACCGCCCCCGGTCGGCGGCCATTATCGGCACTGGCTTCATTGGCCTTGAGGTTTGCGAAAATCTCAAAGGGCTTAGTATGGAAGTCACCCTGCTGGAGAAGCTGCCGCAGGTCACACCGGGGCTGGATAGCGACATGGCAGTATATGTGCAGGAGCATATCGAGCAAAAAGGCGTTGCTGTCCTCACGGGTGTTTCAATTGCCGAAATAACGGAGCACAGCGTGGTCTTATCAGATGACAAAGAGATCAAAGCGGATATGGTTCTTGTGTCAACCGGCGTCCGGCCCAACAC
>CAYGHY010000301.1:0-3517 GCA_964349435.1 uncultured Oscillospiraceae bacterium | reverse complement strand
ACCTACTGTGCAGAACATTGAACTATCATTCCAAGGTGATGGTGCAATCGTCAATGTCAGCGGCATTATTAAAAGTTTAGCAGACAAGCATTGCTTCAGCGTGGTGAATGGCAACATTGAACTATTTGCTACGTATGTTGGCGGTGCGGAAGTACAAAAAAAGGTAGGCGAATTGGAGGGCAAGTTCCACGACTTGCTATCGGGTAAGGTCCAAGAAGAAATAAAGAAGCACATCAAGAGCCTTACATCGTCTTTTTCTGCAGGACGGTTTGATATCCGAGTGTCAGACCTGAGCCACACGACCCTTACCAACATTAATGCAGCAACGCGCGATAGGTACAGCACTGGGCTAAACAAAGACAATGGTGCAGTCTGTTTGTGGTTTGTCATCGCAAAGAACAGAGAAGAACAGTTGCAGATTCCGGTGAAAATAAAAGGTCTTCTGCACAACTTGCGCGACCATAGAATTCTTATGTTTGCGTTGCCGAATCTGTCGTTCTGCGATTCAAATGCCGAACTGTGGGACGAGTATGTTTTGCAATATGCGCAATATATGCTCGAGAACGATTCTGCGGCAAAGACACAAAGGCAGAGGGCTTACGAGAAACTTGAACGTGAATGGTTTGACGAGATTAAGAAAAGCACACAAGTGTTGAAAGTGTATTCCATAGTTAGTGGGCAAGTTATACCCGCCGACACATCGTGGACTACTCTCAAAACCCATGTTAGCGATTATGTCCGTCGTGTGCTTCCGTGCTGTGTCGACTATTTGATTCAGTACTTGCCTGCTTTTGGCAATAGCGGATTAAATGGTTGGGCAAAATCCGGTCTTATGTTTGACAACTATGTCGGAATATACAAACAGCTAATTAACAGTTTCAAAGCAAGCGGTATTACTGGTGATGTGGAATGGTTCGCCCAAAATCCGAACCACCCGCTCGCTAAGATAAGCGACCTGTTTGAAAAGAAGATTGCCAATACCGTTGGCAAGGGGTCAACGCTCTCAATTCGCAAGGTTTACATAGAGTTGCAACGTGCCCCCTACGGAATGAAGTATAACGCACTCAGCGCATTTGTTCTTGGATTCGTTTTGAAAAATATTGTTGCTCGCGGGTATCAGTGGGATAACAATCAAAAAACCGGCTCGCTTGATGTTGAAACGCTCGCTGCGATGATTGAGGAAGTTGTAAAAGATGACGGCAACGATAAAATTAAACTTGAAAAACTTATATGCCGTTTATCTAAAGAGGAAAAGGCGTTTATAGAAAAGGCACCTGCGATCTTCGGTATATCCAGTGCAGGAGCGAGTGGTCGCGTTGAAGACGCTTTGCTTCTGATACAAAAACGTGTTGAGAATGTATCAGGGCGTGTTCCGCTTTGGGTTTTGACTGAGTACTTGGAATCGGTCAGTGAACCGCAAGTTGCCACTATCAAGCAATTATTGGATAATATTTGCTTGGCGGGCAGTACCAGTTCCAAAAGTGGCAAGACTGACGAGCGGTCAAACGCAATCAGAGATGTCGGAAGAGTCATTCTTGAAAATAGCGGCATTATTACTACCATATCGGGTTATGTGAAGCCCGAGAACTTTGTTGCGGCGTTTCAGATTTATGTCGACAAGAACGCCCCCACTTTGAAAGCACTCGCCGAGAGCGTTGGAGATGTTTCGTGCGGGTATTGCCAAGCAATTAAGGAAAAGGCGGCTGAAAGTGCAGGCTTGCTTTGGAATAAGACTGACATTGCCAGCGAAATGGCCGAAACCGAACAGGAGTATGAGGTTATAAAACTTCTCAAGCCTATCATCGGTTTTCAGGACTTCGTGCCCTATAGAACTGCAATAGAGACTCAACGTAACGCTGTAATCTCAACAAACAAACTCCCAAAGATTCTCATTGAATCTGCCGTTCCTGCGTTGTCGGTGTTTTTGTCCAACCTTGGTAATAATGGTAACGCAAGTGCCATCAAAGAATCACTCTCGCAAAGCATTGATATCATCAAGAAACTGTTCTTTGATGTTAGCCGAGCGAAGTCGCTTGAACTCATAAAAGTGCGACTGAACGGCGTGAGCATTTCAGATGCGGAATTGCTGAATATATATAACGGACTATCGAGTGGATATGCAAGTGATGAAGCCACATTCTTAAATGATCTACGTTCTCGGATAGAGGAATATGCAAAGGAGTCTGTTGTTCAAAATCTCAAAGAGGAGTGGAAGCGGTTCTCTAATGAAAACACTCCACTCGAGTGGGCAATTAATGTGGGAATACCCGCACGATACCTTTTTGATGGCATCGCCGAGGCAGATGACATCATATTTGCGGTTCAAACCCCCGGGGCGTTCTCTTCAGATAAACTCGGCGAACTGCTTGATGTTTTTAAGGGACTTTCTCCCTTGAGTATTGCAGAATGCCAGAGCCGTTTTGTTTCTGATGTCGTGCCTAAGAGGTATGCCAAGTTGAACATCAATCTGCCGTCATTGCTTGATTTTTTGAAACGCAAATATGGAACTCAACCAAATAACTGGCAAACAAAGCCCGATATAGAGGAATTCATTTGCTCACAGTATAAAGGTGCGTTTGCTCCGCAGGTTACGGAAAAAATTAAGAAAACGTCACCGGATGTCCTCAAACAGAAGTTACTGCAACTGGCTCAGGATAATCCGGAATTAGGATTGCTGTTTTGGGAGTGAAGAACATGGCTTATTCATTAAACACCTATTCGCAATACCGTAAAAGCAAAGACACGCGGCTTGAAATCTACCCGAACAACGATGTCGCCGCCCAACTACTGTCGCTCCACAGACAAGACGGTTCTGCTGCGTTGTCTGTTTCGGAGTGCATATCTGATTCGGCAAACAATCTCCCTATGCCGAATGATGTCTTTGCCGAGATAGATAAGCAAGTAAGGGTAAGTACCAACAGAATGGTTGTCGTTGGAATTGATGCCTATCTGTCGCTACTTGACGAAGAGAACATTTCGGCATTTATGACAGCTCTTTTCGGACGTATTGATGCACAAAAGCTGAATGCTGCTTTCTTTGTATGCATTGATAATTGGAACAGCGTAAAACATCATTACGTCAATCCCAAATACGAAAACTCATTGCAGGTCGTAAGCCTGCTAGGGAGCGCAACTTATATTCAGTCTCCGTCCGTGGCTATAGTGCCGAGTAAATGGTATAGCGGTAATGATAGTGTGGGTGGTTTTCGCAAACTCATAAAGAGTATGGGAGATTTTGCACCAACGGGTGACTTTACAGTTACTTTGGATGACTTTATAGCCGCACGAGCGGGACTTTCCCAAAATGTCACGCAAATTGTTGATGTGAAAACGGTTGCTGCTCGGTATTATGGCATGACTGATTCCTTGCCCGAACGAACCCTTGAAACGGTAATCGTTGGAGCTAAGGGGAATGGCACTCCACCAGATACATTCTTGGCAGAGCAATTCGATAGTAGCAACACTAACGTGCGCATGGCTCTGAAACGATTAAACGAACTACCCGATGATGAGTTGT
>CAYGHY010000300.1:0-3535 GCA_964349435.1 uncultured Oscillospiraceae bacterium | reverse complement strand
TCAACAGTGGTTATCAGATCACTCACATCGCTTTTTATGATGCTGCTGCTCTCTTTTGATGATTGAGTCAAATCGGAAGGATTGTGTTCGCCGATATTCATTTGTAGAATACGTGTTCGTAAATGCTTTATCGGATTTGTCATATACATAATGAGCCACAGGTTGACCCCTGTCACGGCCATCAGCATTAGGACACTGGTTGAAAACGTTCTTTTTTTCAACGCTGAAACCTCCGCTGTCAGGTGGTTCTCGTCAGTAAACGCCAGTAATTTCCAACTAAACTTATTCAATTCGTATTTGTTGACGTGATAGCTGAGGTCTCCTGCCAAAGCGTATGTATCTTCGTCTGTCCATTTCATTTCCGACAGGATATGCAACTCGTCGCTTTGATATATCGGCTCATCCCGCTCATTTAAAAGCAGGACAGCATCTCCGCCAAAATTATCCAGAAATGCAGTCAGGTTGTTTTTTGACATGTTAACAAATAGAACCCCGATCGCATTTTTAACATACTTGTCATAAATGACCCGCTGTACGGAGATAAAGTGATCCTTGTCGCTATTCACCAAACTTACATTGTTATATTGAAACGAGGTGTCCCAGAGAAGATAGCTCTTACGGTTAGCTATAGTTGGAAACCAATCCACATCGGCATATTGACTGGCATAAAACTGCTTGACCGCAAAATGATCGGATACATCGTTGCTGCAATAAACCATCCCGTCAACACCAAAAAGCAGCACGTCTGTTAGGTAGTTATAAAACACATTGCTTTTAGCATAATTCATTCGCTCTTCAACAGCCACAGTACTGATGAATTCATTGCGGCTTAAATGAAATAGATCTTTCGGCTTGTTGATCGAATCATTATTTGCGGCAAGTTTTTCAAGGATTATCTCATCAGTCGCCAGAATGTTTGACAGCTTGATGCAATCATTGCACATCATCTCAATATTGATGCCGATCTGTACCAGGTTGAACTGCAATATCTCGATCATTTTTTGCTTTTGGACTTCTTGTGACCATGCAAAGCTGAAGTTGGTTATATAGAGAAATGGTAAAAATATAAGAAAGACAAACATTAGGACGATGCGTACCTGCAAGTTTTTTAAAAGACGTTTCAGCATGCGCACCATTCTCCTCATACTATCCTGTTCATAAACGAAAATGTTTCAGATATTTACGCTAATAAATCATTCTCTGTCAGGTAATACGTTGTCAAGTGATTACATGAAAAACTGTATAAAGATTACACGCAATACGCAAGCATTGCAACACTTCTGGATAATTGCGTAAACACCGTATTCTGCCATACCATTTCAAATTGCCAAAGGGATGCTCTGGATTCACTATAATAAATCGGAAAGAAAAGACGACAGATGTTACAGTCCAATAGCGCGACATTCGCATTGTCGAGGTCAGCGGTTCGAATCCGCTATGCTCCACACCTCAAATCCTTTGAGAAATCAAGGGATTTTTGATTTTCATGAACGACTGGGAGCGGAAATGTCGAGGTCACTGGGAGCAGAAGTGGGAGCAGACGTAATGCAGTCCGGCTTGTCCTGCCTTGCGGCAGCTGCCTACACCGCGGGAACGCTTATATGATGAAGCGGGTAGCTCACTTGGTACTGCCCAGCACCCAGATGCGTGGACCAGTTGTCATCATCCTTCACCAACTGTACACTTGGCAAGGCCTTTCGCAGCTGCTCTTCCGCATCCCCGGGGAAGATTACCCTGGCGCTGCAATTGAAGGGGATTTCAAACTGCCAGTTGAAGACGCCCTCCCTGTAAGTCCACGCGCTTGCATACAATCCGGCGGGTGAATCAAAAGTGACGCTAAGCTGGCTTAAGCGCTCGTCCGGATAAGGCTTGAGTAGGGCCTCGCGGAAGCCTGGTGCCTCCTCCACTGGGCTGATGCCTGCAGCGCAGCGGTAGACCCATTCCATGACCGAGCCGTAGGTATAGTGGTTCATACTGTTCATACCAGTGTCGGAGACCTTGCCGTCCGGCAGTACGGAATTCCATCGCTCCCAAATAGTGGTAGCACCCAAATTGACTTCGTACAGCCAGCCAGGGTATTCCTCCCGCAGGAGTAGCTGGTAGGACAGGTCCGGCCTGCCATGCCCGGTCAAGGTGTGCAGCAGGTAACTGGTGCCCACAAAGCCGGTGCGTAAGGCGCCCTTTGACTGCTTCAACTCGCGTGCGAGCAACTTGATCAATACCTTTTGCTGCGCTACGGTGGCCAGGTTCATAAAGAGGGCACAGACATAGCCAGTCTGGGTGGTTTGCGCTAGACGGCCAGAAGGTGTGAAGTAGGTATGTTGAAAGGCGTCAAAGATTTCCTGCTGCAGTTGTGTGTAGCGGGCGATGTCCTCCTTCATTTGAAGTACCTTAGCCGCCTTTAACAGCAATGAGACCGAGTAGAAATAGAAAGCACTGGCGACAAAGAAGGGGTCAGTGCCGCCCATTGGCGTGCCATCCTTGGTATCCAGCGCCAGCCAGTCGGCATAATGGAAACCGGTTTCCCACAGCCGCTTTCCGCCGTCGGCCTCATCCTGGCGGTAGATCCACTCTACCCAGTCGCGCATCAGGGGGTAGTGCTGGCGCAACAAAGCGATATCGCCGTAGAACAGGTAGAGATTCCAGGGAATGATGGTGGCTGCGTCTGACCAAGCGCAAGAGCCTTCACCCTTAAAGGTTTTGGGGATGACAAAGGGCACGCTACCATTATGCTTGAGCTGTTCCAAGCGCATGTCGTGGAGGAACTTGGCAAAGAAGGCACCGCAGTGCATCTGGTAGCAGGCAGTTCCGGAAAACGCTTGGGCATCACCCGTCCAGCCCATGCGCTCATCCCGCTGGGGGCAGTCAGTCGGCACATCCAGGAAGTTGCCCTTCTGCCCCCAGCGCACATTTTGCTGGAGGCGATTGACCTTTTCATTGCTGCTATGAAACTTAAGTGTTTCGGGGATGTCCGAGTGCACCACGCAACCGGTGAAATCGGCGATGGATGGCTGATCAAAGCCTTCCAGCTTAACATAGCGGAAGCCGAAGAATGTAAAGAAAGGCCGCACAGTTTTGGCCTGGCCGGAGCTAATGAAGACCTGCTCCTGCAGAGCAGAGCGCAGGTTGTCGCGGTAGAAATTACCTTCTTGTAGCAATTCAAAATAGGACAGCTTCAATTGGGCACCGCGGGGTGCACGGCAGAAAAACTCCAAATAGCCGGTGATCTCCTGGCCCAGGTCCAGCACGGTTTCACCCTTGGGAGTGGTGAAAATATCTTTGGGCTGCATGCACTGGATGACCCGGACCGGGGGTGAGAGGCGGTCCACAAGATGGTCCTTGCGCTGATCTTTATAAGGGACGGCGCTGACCTGAGGATTGGGGGCAACAAAGGTATCGTCGTAGATTTCGCCGTCATAGATGTTGGAAAACCGGACCTTGCTGGCTTCAGCCTGCCATGTGGCGTCGGTCACTAGTAGGGTTTCCTGCCCAGCTAGCTGCGCGTGTAGCTCAGCGATGCAGGACAGGGTGTCCC
>CAYGHY010000299.1:0-3559 GCA_964349435.1 uncultured Oscillospiraceae bacterium | reverse complement strand
ATTCTAACTTAACCTACTCGGCGGCGCGCCTGCTCGGCTTCGCTCGCAGGCTGCCGCCTTAACCACACAATCATAGGAGATCTGTATGACAAAGAACGACTTGATAAACCCAATCCCACTGTTCCACAATGGCAATAACAAATACACTGTATCCACATCAAGCAATGGAAAATTGACATTCGATACCGATAACGATACACTATTATTAGAAAAGAAACTATCCTCTACAAAAGACAAGCCCATAAATATTGCCTCATCAACATGGGTTTTAGACAGAACCTTTGAAAATGAATGGACCGGTGTGGTAGCAAATATAGGTATCTGTATTTTACTAAGTAGTAGGGGAAACTACATCGGAGAGATTGATGATGATATGTATTCAGTATGTCAAATGATGCATAGAGCAGCAATCTTAGAACAATAGACAACATCGGCGCTCTGAACGAGCGCCTTGCCAGTATTTAATTACAGAAGGAAGTCGCACATCGTTTCACTCGTGCTCCGTCATTTTAGGCAGGCTTCGATATAAATAGTGCGCCGGCGTATGAAGCAGTATACAACTTCGACCAGGAAATATGGTCGCCAGAAGCTGGCAGTTCCCACTCCTAGCAGTAGTGCGGTTTGGGTAGTCTGCCTGCTCTTCTATCTGTGGCTCGTTTTTTCGGTTGACCGGTTTTTTATAGAATTTTTCTGAGTAGTTCTGGTTCTGGTTCTGGAGCTCGGTGGACTGCTCTTTTGATGATTTACTAATATATTTAAAGGAGGTTTCAAAATGGAAGACAAATTAAGTCATAGTTGCGTAGTTATTAGAACAAAGGTAGCTGACGTAGCAGTGTTTGGTGTTGAACTAGTCGGAGAACAGGAATTGGAGAACATAACCAAGGTCCTTAACTTTCTGGGAGACCATGAGGTGCGCATGATCGTGTTTCGTCGTGATACCCCTGAGAAAATCATGGCAAACTGCAGCTTTGATAGTGGAGCTGTAACTATAAATGTAGCACATACCCTTAACAAAACGTTTGACAGGGTGTATGAAATTGCTACAGCGGCGGAAAACGCAGTTGACATAAGTATTATGATGTTATTCTGGCATAATATGTATGTCAATTACATCCATGAGGCACTTCATTTGGCTGACCCAAAGAAAAAGGAAAAGACTATCACTAGGGAAGCCAACAAGTTGGTATATGATATTGAGCGTGATTGTAGCTTCACTACAAATATGAATGGTAGCTTTTTCATCAACAGGCACATAGAGGGCATGCTTGATATGGAAAGTGTATTCTATGACAAGCAAAAGGCTATGCTGAAAGATGGTGTGATCCTAAAAGATGCAAACGGATCTATACTAAATCCAAGAAAATATTTTCAGTTATTTGCCGGAGCAGAAGCCGATGACGCGCGATGGTTAACAGTCCCCGCTATTATTCCTATGAGCATGGCTGAGTATGTTAAAGAAGCCGTTACAACTGCACCTCTGAACATGCCTGAACCAGCAATGGCGACTGAACAAGTTATAATGAACAATACTATGACTATGTCTGCTGGAAATAGCAAGGCATTTGACAATGGTGGCTTCGATGTAAATGACTACTGCCCTGATGATGACGGTTTCGCTCCACCAAAAGAAGAAGAATTTATACCTGCGCCAACAATGGCAACATATGTTGCTGCACAACAGGTGCCTATGTCACAACCGCAAACGGTTGTAACAAGCGTAATTGAAAAACAGCAAATGGTAGTCAAGCAATTACCTGCCACCGGGTTATCCAATGCCCAGACAGCAGAGGTAGTGTTGGGCATCTGTAGCAAAATATTCAACCACATTTTCACAACATGTCAACCTATTCTGAATAGCGACGTAGGCTGGGCAAACATAGATGCTGTATATACACCAGTACCGTTGACAGATATAGAGAAGCAGGTTCTGGTTGGCATGAACACGTTCGAAAACGGAAGATGGACAAAGAAGGATAGTGCTGCTGGAGTATTTGGATATGTAGCAGCAAGTGCTAATATCCCGATGTATAAGTTATATTTCAATTGTAACGGCGTTGAGATGATACGCACAGTGTTACCCCAAAACACAAACAAAAGAGACGCATTTGGTAACTTCACCAAACAAGCACAAATGGCTAGAGCTGGCATCAAAATCCTCTACATAAACGAGGGGAATGATGCAGTGGCTATGGCTACAGGCAAGAAATACCGATACAAAGCTGTTGTTGAGCCTGGACAACAGTTAACTACTTGGATAAAGTGTTAGTATGCGCCCCATTAAAGGCACGGTGGCAAACCGTAATAATGGGGGAACAACAATCAGAACAGTAAGTGGTGGCACAATAAACACAAAAGATTGTGACTTAAGTGTTGGCACTGCTGTTCTGGTTATGTATGATTTCACTAGAAACGAGGCTGTATCAGTGGTAAGGGATGATAAAATGACGGAGCCTCTATTCAGAAACGCTAAACAACCTATTGAACAGGAGGAACAAATTGTGGATAAGACAGAATTTGTAGACGACGTTTGGGCTGAAAACTTATGCCACGAAGATATGTGGTTTACGGACATAGAACCACCCAACTTAGATATATTAGGAATTTGGGAGGACTAGTTCTAGTATTCTGGCGCTCGCTGGACTGAAGGGTAATGGGGTTTGGTGGAGCGCTAATTCTGGTTCTAGTTCTGGACTTCTATTTCTGGTGTTCGCTGGACAGTAAGGTAATAGAGTTTTAGGTGCGCCGAGTGTGTGCCTACGGCCAGGGGGTGGATGGTCCGCTTTTCTGGTCAAAGTTTAAATAAATTTTTTATTTTGAAAGGAGTATCTATCATGGGAAGAAACGCAGGAATAATCGAAACCTTTATCGCAGGAGCAAGAGTATCAGCACAGCCAACATACACGCCTTCTTACTACAGAGCAGATGGTAGTATTGTGCCTCAGAAAATCAAAGTTCCGGTTGCTATAAACGGCATAAAACGCAAAGACACGGGTGTCGCAGATGTCGACTTCTTTTCGTTAATCGGATGGGGTAAATTAGCTGATTTCTTGGCCAAAAATTGTACCAAAGGACGTGCTATTGATTGCTTGGCAACACCCGGCTCGTATAAAGGCAATTATTATCATAATGGCGTTATGCTTGTTGGCAATGATGGGCAGCCGATACAGATTGACCGTGTGGCATTTACAATTTCAATAGGTTCACTGAGACTCGGTGAAGAAGCGGCTGAGATTGTTGAAGCACAAATCGCATCGGCCAAAAGGCCAAGATTTTGGAATTTGAAAAATCACCAGGATTCATTAACATGGAAAACAATCCTGCAGACCAGAAACGCTGTACAGTATCAGCATGGAGCGACGACATTTGGTTATGCCAAAGTCCAGGCCAAAACAAATGCTCCGCCAGCAATAGCTAATGCTGTTAATACGCTGCCACAAGCTGTAGCAAATGCGTTTAATAATGCGCCAGCACAACCAAGTATGATTTCAGATGCTGTATTCGGAGCGGGTGGCTTTGGCGCTGTTCCGGTAAATAATCCACCTGCATCTGCTGCAGTAAA
>CAYGHY010000298.1:0-3561 GCA_964349435.1 uncultured Oscillospiraceae bacterium | reverse complement strand
GCGAATCAGAGCGCGCTTGGCTGGAATTCCAAGACTTCGTAGGAGAGAACAGCGAGTATCTTAAGGACTTTGGGACTAAGAAAATTGGAACAAAGGATGGTACAAATATTTATATCATACGACGTGTGGTTGATGAGTTTCTAGGGAAGTATTCCTCAGCGCAGAAAATCATTAAGGCTTGGGCAGAACAAGGGAAAATCGAACAGAGGGTCGACTCAGAGGGGAAGACGAGATTTGCTATACAGAAGAAACTTGGCGGGGCAATTGTCCGATGTATTGTATTTAAAGAAAATTCTGAAAATATGTTTGGATAGGAGTAGTGGTTAACGGTGGTTACCGGAGTGGTTACCTACTTTAAGCCCTAGAACCCTTGATATAACTAGGTTTATTAGTACTGATAACCACTTAACCACCATAACCACTGTTTTACTCCTATAGAGACTGGGTTAGTATCTCAATTTTACTAGTTAGTCTTATGTCATAAATATATAGAGTGCCTTTTGAAAAATAGTGGTTATCGGTAAAAATTTACCTAAAACCCTTGGGAGAGTAAGGCTGCAGAATAGAAAATGGTAACCACTCGTAGTGGTTAACGGATTTAGACCTAGAAAGGAGAAACCATGAAAGGTAAAATAATTCAGATTATACCTGCTCCCAATAATCTTGTTATAGTCAGTACGGTAGAGGGTAAAATTTTTGAGGAGCCAGCCCTGTGCTTGGCATTATCGGATCAAGGTAGAGTCCATATTATTCATATCGATGGAGCAGGTTTGGTCGATGAGTTAAACGATGCGATAGATTTCGATTGTATTAAGTGGAAATAGCGCCATGATGGGGGTTATCGCGTATGAATCCAGAAATCCAGCAATTATTAACCAGAAAAGCCAAAGCAGATGCTCTTCCTCCGGAGACTAAACTGCAGTTCGCGGAGCATTACAAGCTACTCGTCTCTCAGATCGTCGAATATGGCTTAAATCATCCGCTGCCAACTTGGGACTACGACATCAACTCAGAAATACTTTCGATTACGCTTCGAGAAATCGCAAAAATATATGAGAACAAGAAACCCTATGTCGAATGGATGTGCAAGAGTATGGTGCCCGAGATCGACGTGAGTTTTCGTGAGAAGGACCAAGAGCGATTTCATAAGCTTATTCAGGCAGCCAGGCAGCAAATCAGGAATGTGTAGAGGTAATGAGATACGAAGATTGCACGAAATGTATATGCAAAACATGTAAAAATGTAAGCAGTTGCCAACTGAATACGAAGAGAATCAAAGAAAGGCCATGCGATAAATGCCATGGGAGAATCATTGATTGGTGTAAAGAGAGGGGAGACAAGAACCATGGATAAAGTTATATCAGATGTTCGTAAGGAACTTATAACAGCCATAGAAACTCATTCGTTATTCACATCACCGCACCATGGCTACGCAATTATCCTCGAAGAACTCGACGAGCTTTGGGACGAAGTGAAAAAGAAAAGGTCCAAACGTGATGTCAAAAACATGAGAGCTGAGGCAGTTCAAGTAGCGGCCATGGCCATGAAGTTCATTATGTCGATGGATGCGGACTGGAAACCAGCCCCAGAGATTGGGAAGTCAGAGAACCCATACAAAGGCGCTGAATCAGACCTATATAAGATCGAGAAAAAATGTCAGCACTGCAGGTATGACGTTTTGACCGTAGAGGAGCTCAGGAAACTGGAAAGTGATCCATGCGAATCTTGCGGCGAATATTGTGTTAACTGGAAGGCTAAGGAGGATTTAGTATGAAAGCAATCATCGTAATGAACGGCCAATTCTACTCAGGAGAAAATGACCAGGATAACACGCTTAACTTTAGTCCGGACAGAACAAAGGCAGTGGAAGTTGACGAGAGACGGCTCAGATATATTACTCAAACGGTACTTAACTGGTCTATGTGGGGGACCATTGAACTTAAAAGGCTTGAAATACTCAAGATAAGTGGAGGTAAAGCAGATGTGTAAATGTCGTGAGTGCAAAGGACAAGCATGCGCGTGCAAGGGTTGCTCGGACAAGAAAACTTGTGGTTATGTCTATACTGACGATTGCCGATGGGTGCGGATCGGAGGCAAGGGCGAGTGATAAATGATAATTCTTGCCCATGGTGCGGAGCAACAGTCATACACACAGGTGGGTGCATTCAATGCCCTGATCCTACTTGTGGCTGGAGTGCCTGCGGATGAGGAACCTAATCTACAAAGGCGTACAGTACAAAGCCTGTGCGCCAAGACCAATCGGTAACGATCGTTACAAGTGTGATGCTTGGAAAACGAGGAACGGCAGGGAGATCAGTAACCATGAGACGTTACACGCGTTGGGGTTAATGCTGATACGTGGATGGACTAAGGCAGACGTAATAGTGATCAATGAGTACGTTAAGGGGGCAGTAACTTGAAAAGCTATCTAAACCGAACCGAAAAAGACCAGGCACTAACCTTAGCGCTGTTCGTAGAATTCCTGAATGATCTTGCAAATGAGTGGTCAAAGCACAATCGAAGCAAGGACACCGTGAAATCTCTCAGGATGGCTCGGTCGTTTATCCTTAGGGCATCAGGGGCGTTGGTTGATGGTTTAGATCAACTGGAAGCCAATCGTCTCATGAGCCAATCACATAAGATGGAATTCCTCGTCTGCTACAAGGATGAAGCGGTGAAGAAACGCAAGGAGATCTTTGAGCTTGAAGGTGTACAGGCCGTTGCCACGGATGATCTATGGGAAATCTGCGAACAAGCGCTGGAGATATGTAAGAGTTGCCGAAAGAATCCCGAGGACTGCAGGCTGAAAGAGATGTTTGTGGGTTTCGGGGTACCGGTGTTTGATACGAATCCCAGAGAGGGTGGATGTCCGTATAGGGTTGATGAGATACATGAGTGGAGCTAGGGTGGAGGTGTAAATCCAATGGGTAAAAGACTCGGCACGGTTAACATACAAGAGGTAGCCACAGCAGCTGCCATTGAAGCACTGAAACTCTATAAGAAAGAAGAATGGGGTCGAATCAGAAATAATAGGTTTCAAAATACCGAGAAGCTTCTCAAAAATTATCTTAGCCTAATAGAGCACTTCGAGCTATCGCAAGATAGAGCTTCGGATGATGACCTAGAATCTTACAATTTTGAGGAAGTTGATAACGAGGATATTATTATCCAATCGATTAGGCGAAGCAGAATACGTACACTGGTCATGGTCTTACACATTGAAGTCTGCTTAAGTAAATTACGGACAAAGATGATCGAAAAGGGCCAACCAGAAAAGTACGTTGTTCTTGAAAAGTTCTATATGGATCCTGCTAAAAGTTTAATGCCGTTGACAGAAAGAAAAATGATGATTGCAGCTGAGATCCATTGCGGGGAAACGTCAGTTTGGAAGTGGCGGAACGAAATGATTAGCGAACTTAGTGTGTTGTTGTTTGGTGTAGACGGCTTAAGGCTAGAGGTCTGATGAATGAAGAAGGTTGACATCATCGATAGTAGGGTGAATGCAAAGTTTCAAACTGTATATAAATGTCCAACTTGTGGATGCTATCACCTGCTATGGAG
>CAYGHY010000297.1:0-3564 GCA_964349435.1 uncultured Oscillospiraceae bacterium | reverse complement strand
CTGTTATATGTATATTTACATTCACAGCCTGCTTTGGTGGCAAAGCTGACAAAGATGCGACGGCACAGGGAGTTCAAGAGACGACTGCCAAGAGTGATGCGACGGCTTCTACCGTTGCTGAGGCTCCAGCCAAGAAAGAGCTGGCGCCAATGACTGCCGAGAAGATCAAGCTTACGTACACATCATGGGAAAACGGCGACCTCAATGCGTTCTTAATTAAGAAGTTCATGGAAAAGTACCCCAATATTACAGTGGAAGAGGTAAAACTGGAATTTGGAAAATGGAATGACGGCCTGGTCAATCTTGCAAGCGCAGGAAGTCTGCCGGATGTTTACTGGTATCTGGGCAATGTTGACATAGCTATCAGAAATGGATGGCTGGGGGATTTCACCGAATATTTCGAGAATGACCCTGAAAGCGACACGGTATTAGAGACGCTGAAGGTGCAGGGATATTTCGATGGAAAAAGGAAACAAGCGGCTCCTGCAAAATTCCTGCCCTACACAGTTTTTCTCGACAAGAACCTTTTCAACAAGCTAAACGTTCCAATGCCCTCGCCCGACTGGACCTATGATGAAATGATAGGGCTGATGAAAAAGATGACTGTTCCGGAGCAGGGGATTTTCGGCTACAATACCTTCACTCAGCTTCTGACCATGGCTCCTATAGTCAATACAGACGCGTGGGGTGAATTCGGCTGGGATGGAACAAAATATGACATGACGACGGAGTGGGCAAAAGCATTGACCCAACATGCAGAATTTATAAGAACAAAGGTTCATGCTCCATTTTTTGATACTGATGAGGCGGAAAAAGCTTTCGGTGACCGTGCACTGTGGGCAGCTTCTACCGGCAAGATAGCAATGCAGCTGGATGCCTTCTGGACGGTTGGACTGTTTGCTACACCTGAATTTGCAGACAAAGGAATAAACTGGGTACCGTACCCGGTTCCAAAAGGCGCCAATGCCAAGACGCTTCATAAGCCTTCGTTCGTCGATTTTGGTTCTATTTCACCGGCTACAAAGAATATGCGTGAGGCATATGAGTTGTTGAAATTTATGGGCTGGGGCAAGGATGGCTGGGTTCAGAAGCTGGATGCATACAAGAATCTAAAGACGCAGGATGGAAAGAACGTATTTACATATCCGGACAATCTGCCCATCATTAACGATGCGGAAATCTGGAAGGGAATCAAGGATCTTCTCCCGCAGACAGAAGAGTTTGCAGCATTCCTTGACCGCGCCAAGGAGCCTATTCCTCTTGGAGGCGCATCTCAGCCGGGATTTCAGACCTTCCTTGATGAGATTTATTTTGGAGGCGAGAATGGTAATATCGAACAGGCTGTTATCAACGGACAGGTGAATGCCTTTGACATTGCAGCGGATTTCTCTGAAAAAGCAAATACTGCACGTGCAGAGGCATTGGCGGAGCTTTCAAGCAAATAGTGATGCAATCGGGAACATAAAGCAGAGGCCATGCATGAGCAATTATTAGTGTGTGGCTTCATGTTTTATGTACAAGGCTTAAGTATTGGGAAAAGGAGTTCACGCTTATAGAAGAAGGGGTTTTGCATGTGTATGAATTAGCACATCAGGTTATAGAAAGGATTTTACGATGGTGATAGGAATGAAAGCCAGTGCCCTTGCAGCATTACTGCTGATGGTATGTTTAGTATCTACAGGCTGCAATAATATGGTTGAAGAGACTTCGGGGAAGGAAACAACTATGGAAGAAATAAATGCAGCGAACTTTTTACAGTCTGAGAGTACCTTAACAATAACTGCTGGACAGCCCGGCGTGAAAATCAGCCCTACCCTTTACGGCGCATTTTTCGAGGATATCAATTCCGCCGCCGATGGCGGACTGTATGCAGAACTTGTAAAAAACCGTTCCTTTGAATTTCAAAACGGACTGGAAGCCTGGTCGCCTATTCGGCACGGTGGTGGAAAAGGGGAAGCTGTTGTGGGCGGAAGCTCTCCCGGCAATGAGCGCAACCGGCATTATCTGGAAATAAGCGTTGAGGTTCCCGGCGATGGCTTTGGAATATTGAATTCAGGACATGGCGGAATCGCAGTTGAACAAGGAAGCAGCTATGAGTTCTCAATATTTGCGAGAAGTGATAAACAGGATATAAAAACACTGAAAATTGAACTTGTGGATAAAAGCGGTAAGATAATCGGTCAAACGCAAGTCCACGGAATATCGGATAAATGGCGGAAATTCAAGAGTACTCTCAAGGCCGAAGGAACCTCCACTGCCGCAAGGCTTGCAATTACTGCCGCAAGGCAGGGGGCTGTGAGCATTGACATGGTATCGTTGTTCCCGGAGAATACTTTCATGGGCAGAGAAAATGGGATGCGCAACGATCTTGCAGAAATGATAGCCGATATGAAGCCTTCCTTCTTCAGATTCCCGGGAGGCTGCATCGTTGAAGGAAATGCCATGAAAAATGCATATCGCTGGAAGGACACTATCGGTGATGCTGCACAACGCCCTATTAATCAAAATCTTTGGGGCTACTACCAGACCTACGGGCTTGGTTTTTATGAATACTTCCGGTTCTGCGAGGATATCGGTGCGGAGCCTGTTCCTGTAATCAATGCAGGTATGGCGTGTCAGGCGCGCACAAGTGAGTATGCAACGGGTGATGACCTTAATGAATATATACAGGATGCTCTTGACCTGGTCGAGTATGCAAACGGACCGGTGAGCAGCAAATGGGGCGCAGTAAGAAAGCAGAATGGTCATCCGGAACCCTTTGGAGTCAAATACCTTGCAGTCGGCAACGAGCAGTGGGGAAATGAATATTTCAGAAGATACGTAAAGTTCTATGATGCAATCAAAGAGAAGTATCCGGAGATAAAAATCATCTTTTCAGCAGGACCGTTAGCCAGCGGTCCGATTCTGGATGCAGCATGGCAGTGGATGAAAAACGGGAAAGCGGACATTGTTGATGAGCATTATTATATGCCCCCAAACTGGTTTCTTAACAATGTTAACCGTTACGACAGCTACGATCGCAGCGGACCTAAAGTATTTGTGGGAGAATATGCTGCGCATACGGGCAACCGAAAAAACAATATGGAGGCTGCTCTGGCAGAAGCCGCTTATTTGACAGGGCTTGAGCGCAATTCGGATATCGTGGTAATGGCAGCATACGCACCATTGCTCGCCAAAACGGGAGCATCTCAATGGGAGCCTGATTTAATCCGTTTTAACAATACAGATGTTTTTGGCACCCCGAGCTACTATGTTCAGAAGCTCTTCAGTGAGAACCGGAGCAGCAGAGTATTGCCTTCAAAGCTTTTGCAGCCTGAAAGGAAGCAGGGCAATATCCGCGGAGCCATTGGACTGGGCGCATGGAGTACACAGGTTCAATACAAGGATATCAAGGTAACCGATGCGGATAAAAAACTGCTTTTTTCAGACGAATTTACCGGTGACAGCAATCGCTGGTCGGTGGTAAACGGCAAATGGGCTGTAAAAGATCAGGCATATGAACAAACCGGCGGCGACACAAATAGCTATACTATTGCAGGAGACAGGGAATGGACGGATTATACC
>CAYGHY010000296.1:0-3581 GCA_964349435.1 uncultured Oscillospiraceae bacterium | reverse complement strand
CTTATATATTTCGATAATAATCAAAATGTAGTAAAATATTCCTTGAGTTGTTGTAGAGACAATTCCAGGAAAACAGCAAGCAATCGTTACGAAGGGAGAGTGAAGTGAAATCATGGCATATTTGCCGGACAGTGACAGGTACGCAAAAATGAAATATAACAGGTGCGGAAGGAGCGGGTTGAAGCTGCCGGCCATTTCCCTCGGGCTTTGGCAGAATTTCGGAGGGCTGGATGTGTTCGAGAATGGAAGGACAATCGTCAGACGCGCCTTTGATATGGGTATTACACATTTTGACCTGGCAAACAACTATGGTCCGCCTGCAGGCAGTGCCGAGGAGAACTTCGGGAAAATACTCAAAACAGATTTACATGGTTACAGAGATGAGATAATCATTTCTTCAAAGGCGGGTTATTATATGAGGCCAGGGCCATACGGAGAATGGGGATCCAGAAAACAGCTGATTTCGAGCCTCGACCAGAGTTTAAAGAGAATGGGTCTGGAATATGTGGATATTTTCTACCATCACCGTCCCGATCCTGAAACTCCACTGGAGGAAACCATGGGTGCGCTGGATTCCATCGTCCGTCAAGGTAAAGCATTATATGTGGGTTTGTCGAATTACAAGGCGCCGGAGATGGAGAAGGCAGTCAAAATATTAAAAGGCATTGGAACACCCTGTCTGATACATCAGCCAAGGTACAACATGTTTGACCGCTGGATCGAGGAAGGGCTCCTTGACCTGCTAGAAAAAGGAGGCATTGGGACAATTGTGTTTTCTCCTCTGGCACAAGGGATACTGACCGATAAGTATCTGTCGGGAATTCCATCCGATTCCAGAGCTGCGGGCCACAGCATATTTCTTAAATCTGAAAATATTACCGAAGATAAGGTTAATAAGGCCCTCAAGCTGAATGAGATAGCAGACGGCAGAAATCAGACGCTGGCTCAAATGGCGCTTGCATGGGTATTGCGTGGAGGACGCGTAACATCGGCTTTGATAGGAGCGAGTAAAGCCAGCCAGATAGATGACTGTGTCGGAGCGCTTGGCAACCTTGAGTTTGGTAAGGATGAGTTGGAGATAATAGAGAAAATACTGAAGTAATAAAAAGCATAGTGCATAAACTTGCTGCTCTGGTATGATAAAGGTGATCGTCAATTCAATCCAGTGAAAACGAGCAGTGCAATTTTTAACTCACTAAACGAAAGGAGGGATTTTCTGTGAGCAGATATATTTTGGCTCATGATCTCGGTACCAGTGGAAACAAGGCAACGCTCTACAATTTTGAGGGAGAGCTGTGTTCAAGTTCCATTTATGGATACCCGACACATTATCCCGAAGATGGGTGGGTGGAGCAGGAACCCGAGGATTGGTGGAAGGCGGTATGCTTGTCCACTAAAGAAATGCTAAAGAAATCGGGAGTTCATAAGAAGGACATTGCATGCATCACCTTTAGCGCACAGATGATGGGCTGTCTGCCAGTGGATGAAAACGGATGTCCTTTGCGCAGATCCATCATATGGGCAGATATGAGAGCGGTAAAGCAGGCAGCGCTTATAGAAAAAACACTGGGCATGGAAACGGTTTACAGAATAACAGGCCATCGTATTGGTTCATCCTATTCTGCTGCAAAAATACTTTGGGTGCGGGACAATGAACCGGAGATTTTCTGCAAAACCTATAAGATTCTCCACGCCAAAGATTTTATTATACAAAGACTTACGGGAGCATTCATCACAGATTATAGCGATGCTGCCGGTATGAACCTCTTTGACCTGACGCAAAGGAAATGGTCGGATCAGATTCTAAATGCATTAGGTCTATCCAAGGATCTGTTGCCTGAGCCTCACCCTTCCACGGACATTGCAGGTAAGATAACTCGGGGGGCGGCGGAAATGACCGGCCTTATGGAGGGAACTCCTGTTGTCATCGGCGGAGGTGACGGCAGTTGTGCCGCAGCAGGTGCCGGTGTAGTAGAGGAAGGCAAGATATACAATGTTATCGGTTCATCTTCCTGGATCGCATTGGCTTCAAAGGAACCAATATTTGACAAGGAAATGCGCACCTTCAACTGGGTGCACCTGGATCCGAGCCTCTATTCACCTTGCGGAACCATGCAGACTGCCGGGTACTCTGTAAACTGGCTGAAGAACACATTGTGCGGTCTGGAAGTGATGCAGGCTACTGAAATGAAAATCAACCCGTATAGGTTAATTGATGAAAAAATTGAAACCTCACCGGCAGGCGCCAACAATTTGCTGTTCCTGCCATATTTGCTGGGAGAACGCAGTCCCCACTGGAATCCGGATGCCAAGGGAGCTTTTATCGGTCTCAAAATGACACACAACAGGGCGGACATATACAGGTCGGTATTGGAAGGCGTTGCATTCAATCTGAAAATGATTATGGAAATATTCGAGGGTTTCACTCCAATTAATGAGGTGATTCTTATTGGCGGTGGTGCCAAGGGAAGAGTTTGGATGGAGATTCTTGCCGATGTATGGCAAAAGACTATCCTCATTCCGCAATACCTTGAAGAGGCAACCTCAATGGGTGCGGCCATATGTGGTGGCGTAGGTATCGGAGCTTTCCCGGATTTTAAGGTGATAAACAAATTCAATAATATTGTGACACAGATTCAACCCCGGGAACAGAATAAGGATATGTATGACAGATTGTACCGGATCTTCAGCAAGGCATATGAGGCATTGGTGCCTGTTTACAGCATGCTCTAGAAAAGGGCTGCACCTATTATGCTATGAATCCGTATAATAGGTGCAGTATACCGGTTGTCACAAAAAAGATCATAAAAATAGTCATAAAATCAGCAGGTGAAATTGCTGCAACATGCTTGACAAAGTTATATCCCGTAATGTAATATATAACTTGCATTGATTTGAAAGAATCGGCGAAGAGAAAGTGACGTATGGAGGGGTTCCCGAGCGGCCAAAGGGGGCAGACTGTAAATCTGTTGTCAGTGACTTCGATGGTTCAAATCCATCCCCCTCCACCAGAGCATAAAGCCTGAGTGCATAAGCATTCGGGCTTTATCTGTATATAACCTTTCTATACAATATGAAATTCCAGGTCACTACCGCACCGATGGCGAATACCTTTGCAATCAGGTATTGAAGGGAAAGTCTTGTCGTTAACAGGTACATAATGAGATCAGAGGCACCAAGGTTAAATATGAAAAGCAGCAGATACTTTGCCAACTGTTTTTTAAGGTTTGCATCAGATTTAAACGACCAGTACCTGTTTATAAGAAAATTGAACCAGAATACAATAGTGAGAGCAATTGAATTGGACACAATGATGGACAATTCCGCAATATCCTTGAAAACGAAAAGCAGTGTAAGTTCTATTGCCGCACTGCTGAAGCCGGTAATAAGATAACGGGTAAACTGGCCCAGAAACTCGGGTGCGAGGAATCGGGATATATATTTTATTTTTCTTAGCTTCTCTATAATAAAGCTGCTGATAATACTTCTCCTTCAAGAGCAATCGGCTTTCAGCCCTCTTCGTGTAGTTTTTTACTTTTTATTATATTAAATGCATCTGACAATCGCAATACATATAATAA
>CAYGHY010000295.1:0-3596 GCA_964349435.1 uncultured Oscillospiraceae bacterium | reverse complement strand
GACTGGCTCCATTACGCCGATCACGGAATGGCTCTATAGCACCGATCAGTAACAGCGTATCCTCTCAACCTTTTCATGTGGTAATTTGCGGCGTAATTCCAAAATAACAGCCCTATCCATGAGAGTATCAGCAACATGGCCAATACCTGCAAGCGCCTTAGCGCCCCAAGTGCTGAACTTTGTGGGGGTGAAGCTTTCGCCAACGGTACGTATGACATAAGCCGAATCTCTTGTATGGCCGCTGTTCAGCAATCCCCGCAACTCTTCATTTTCCCTCATGAAGGCATCAGCTTCGTCAATCAGTAGTGTCGGGCTCCATGCGTCAATAGTCCGAAAGAGTGCCGCCGGAGATATATTGCTTGCTGTTATTGCTCGTGCCGATAGCCGTCCCAACAGGGAAAGCAATAGTGTTTTCCCGCACCGCTTTTCAGGTGCCGTAATAACTGCCAGGGGTGCAACATCTATCACTTCAATAAACCAGGTCATGGCAACCCATAGCGCCGCGGCGTGGGAAACCTCCTTGGAGCAGATGATAAAGCGCCGGATGGTCGAGGCAATGTCGCTTAACAGTTGTGGGAGAGTCACGGTGTGAGGCCACGGGATGACATCTGGAAAAGGTAACTCCACGTTACCATTTTCACGGCGAGCATCCTTGACTGCCGCATCTAATATTGCAACTCGAACACCCAGCGCCTTTGATTCAGCTTTGCGTACTTTGTCGTATTCCAAAGCAGATAATCTTGACAATCTTTGAACTGCATCATCAAGCGGGTTTTCTTTGCTGTTGATTTTGTCGGGGGTGTCGAAATGATCCTGCCCCTCTTCGCCGGGAATTGTCATGGTTTACCATCCTCGACTAAGGCGCGGATGTCAGACGCCCGCCACACTGTTACCCGTTCTGAAAGTTTTATGGGTTGCGGGAAGCGACCAACTTTCACCCCGGCCCACCATGCGGATCGGCTCACAGGAATGAACTGTAAGACCTGCTTAATCCTTAACAGTCCTTCTTTTGGCAGATTTTCTAATTGTGGAATTTTAGAATCTTTTGACATGACATTTCCTCCTAGTATCATTTTAGAAGGAACATAATGTCTAATAGGGAAAGGAGATAGTGAGTCTTAAGGGGTTCGCTTAAGTATCTTGCTAGGTTTCAAATTATACTCTTTACGAACAGTGTTTATAATGTTTTCTGCATTGCTTATAGCTTTAATGCTTCGTTTGTAATATTTTTCGTCAAAGCCATATATTCCAGGATTGCCTTTAACCTTAAACAATTGTTGTGTTGTTTTAAGCATATTTTTACCTTTGCTCATATACAAGTCATAGATAGGCCAAACACCTTTTTCTTCATCAGTGCCGCGACTTCGCTGTTTGCCAAGAAGTTTTCTATATGGTGCAATTGTATCGCGGAAATCTTTTATAAGCTGTTTTTCGGTCCTATTGTCCAGATTTGCTTTGCTGATTTTTAAATATAAATATTTGCCAAAAATATTACCTTTCGTGCAATCGTCACCTTTATAGACAATACGAAGCATTGTATTTTCAATTTCCTCGCTTAATGGTGCGTAATCAATAACTGCGATAGATTGTGAATCCTTCCTGTGTTGCGCCGTTTCGTCGGCATAAATGATTTGCCATAGTTCATAATGCCATTTGACAGCAAAATCGACTTCAAATTCGTTTGCCTTGGATCCGCCCAGCTTCAATTTAAGATAGCGGGCATATTCTTTTTGAAATTCTGGAAATCGTTTAATAGCGCGTCGTCTATCTAAATCAGTTATTCGCATTGCTTTCCTCTCGCAGCTTCCCATTGATTAATCAAGAAAGCGGGCAGGGATTCACCCGCCTTGTCAGCCCGTCGGCCTATCCTGATTTGTGTTTTATACCTCTTTTGTTCTGAACGGTAGCACCTTCGCCCCGGCCTTCAATCCGTCCAGATAGTCAGCCCATGTCTGCATCATTCGCCGCCGTTCACTTAGGTGCTGTGTCCTATTGTAGGCGCGGCCTAGCGGATCTCTGACAGCATGTGCAAGCTGATGTTCAATAAGATCGGGTCTGACTTGCAGCACTTCGTCAAGTATGGTTCGCGCCATTGCTCTGAAGCCATGCCCTGACATTTCGCTTTTCTCATAACCCATGTTCCGTAATGCTGCGAGAATTGCGTTATCGCTCATTGGACGTGCGGAAGTACGCCCCGGAAATACATATTGGCCTTCACCTGTCAGTTTCTTGATCTCCGTCAACACTTCGATTGCCTGCTTTGATAATGGCACAAGGTGCGGCTGTTTCATTTTCATCTTGTGTGCTGGAATATTCCATTCATCCTTTTCAAAATCTATTTCAGACCATTCGGCATGTCGGAGTTCGCCCGGACGAACGAAGGTGAGGGGTGCAACCTTCAAAGCGGATTGAACAACGAAGCTGCCCCGATAGCTGTCTATTGCCCTGAGTAACTCACCGGCTTTAACCGGATCGGTAATAGCAGCCCTGTTAATGGTTTTAACCGGCGTCAATGCCCCGCGTAAATCGGCTGAAGGGTCACGTTCAGCGCGTCCCGTTGCAACTGCGTAACGGAATATTTGACCGCATATGCCACGGATAATATGCGCCGTGTGCATTATCCCTCTTGATTCTAATCGGCGTAACACGCCCAGCAGTTCAGGGGCTTTGATCTCCGCGATTGGCCTTTTTCCAAGATGAGGGAACACGTCGCGTTCTAATCTGCTTAAGACTCTTGAAGAATGACTTTCTTTCCATGTGGACATAAATTTATTATGCCATTCTCTGGCTATGACCTCGAAGGTTTCAGTTTCTTGAATATTGGCTTGTTTCTGAGCCTTTCGCACCGCGCCGGGGTCAATACCATTGGCAAGTAACTTCCGAGCATCCTCGCGCCGTTTTCGAGCGTCCAGAAGACTTATTTCCGGGTATGACCCCAAAGCAAGTTTCTTTTCCTGTTTGTCGAAGCGGTATTTAAAACGCCATAGCTTCCCGCCGGTAGATGTAACCAGAAGATATAAGCCACCACCATCAAATAATGAAACTGGTTTGCCTTGTGGTTTGGCTTTTAGAACTTTTATGTCCGTCAATGGAATGATTCGTTTCGGCATTGTGAGGCCTCCCTTATTTTGGGTACCCGCGAAACTCTATGGGTACCTTTGTTCTAAAATTGGGTACCTAAAACAACTGGATTCTGATAAATCTTATAGCACGTCTTTGGACGAATAACAAGAAAAAACCCGCTGTATATGCGGGTTTCGTGGACTTCTTAGGATGTTGTTGGATGATGACTTGGTGGGCGATGTGAGATTCGAACTCACGGCACCTGGCTTCGGAGGCCAGTACTCTATCCAGCTGAGCTAATCGCCCACGTTGCGAGAGCTTTGCACAACTAAATAAAACTTATAATTTTGTCATTCCGTACAAGCGTAGCGCGATACGGAATCCAGTATTATCAAGCACTTCCTAGATTCCGGTTTTCACCGGAATGACGAATAAGAGAGTTGTGCAAAGTTCTCGTTGCGAGCTTCTACTATATCCGGTTATAATCTTCAATGAATAAATCAAACTTGTCTTTTTGAGGTATGGTCTTTTCC
>CAYGHY010000294.1:0-3659 GCA_964349435.1 uncultured Oscillospiraceae bacterium | reverse complement strand
CGGACATGCAAAGCGGGCCCTTGTCACCAAGTTTATGGAGATAATTTTGTCCTGTATCTAAATGAGCTGGTAGCACTATGTGCTGAGGCAGTTTCAAACCACCATGAAAGCCCTGTACTAATACAAGTGGCCTGCCATCATCCATCTGAATATCTGCTGGGTCAATATATGTGGCCTCGTCGAAATCTTGAAATGGATTATGGTGCCTGTCTTCAAGTTCAACCGAGTTCATTACAGCTACAAACGCTACGCAATCGTTCGCGATTCGGCGTCGGCGAAGTCTTTGTGTCTCGGCAAAGTATCGCTGAAGGCGTTCGGTTATCGTATCATCGATGAATTCTACCGGCTCACCATCCACCCGCACGCCCTGAACATCTCGATACCGCCTCGGTTGCTTCCCATCATGCACTGGATTTCCAAAAGTTTTCTCATCATGGTGAGTAGTAAATTCAATATAGTTAGACATTCAGGCTACTTTACATAATTACTCGCACTGCATGCAAGCATTAGCTTGTCAGTAGTCCTTGGCTGAGGTTAGACAATATATCCCTAGGAAGGTTTTGATAGCTCGAATCGTATAATTTTTAATTTCGTCGCAGGGCTTACGTTCGTTGAATAATATTCGCTGTATGTTTTATACATCTTGTCGTCTGATTCGAAAGATTCGTGGCCGCGCTTGTCATCTTCGGTCAGCTCTGAAAATTGCTTTTCAACTACATCAACTATTCGAGCACGTGCGAATGCTCCGTCTTTCCCGAATTCTCGCAATTCAAGCTCATCACCAACACTTAGATTCTTATCATCAAACAACCGCCAAGTTGAAGTCTTGCTACCATCCAGCACAAGAGGTACCAAATCGTGATGGAATTTTAGTGTTTTCATTTTATTAGTATAGCAAAAGTCAGGTTCTCAACCTGCAACTCGACTATCCTCCATAGTCCTCCACAACTTTAGTGATGTAAGGACGACGGAGCATGGCTGGGCTTCTCTTCTGGGTCAGGTACCAGGTACTAAACAAATTCGGCGAACGCCGGTTCAGCGCCCTCAGCAATCTTACGCAAAGACAGCTCATCATTTACTTTGATAACGTAGTTAATCAGAACGAGTAAGGCAATATAGTAGTCAAAAAGATAGCGGTCTTCACTCTTATAGATAGGTGTACCGTGCTGATATGAGTTGCGAATTGCCCAGCTATTATCAAACTGGCTATTGTTTAGCACGAAGTCCAGATAGTCTGATTCCTGATCGGCGAATAATGTGCTTCCAAAGACAACTCGACCACTAGCCTGTATAGCGTCAATGGCCTTTTGTATTTGCGGATTACTGTGATGATAACCGATAACACCATCCGTAAATAGCTTTTTGTATACGTAAAGTTCATTTACACTTTCGAATTTTAACGTACCGTCCTTGCGTGTTGTCACAACGCCGTGATTGATAAGGTAATTAATCCTAGATTTTTGGTGGTCGTGGAAATCTGCCATCCTAAGACTCTGTTTGATAATTAAGCTCGCAAAATCATGCGAATTTCGCTCCTCATCAATATAGGTCAGAGAAGACTGACTCGAGTACAATAGGTTAACAATTGAATGTGAGGCATCGTCATCTGACAAATATACATACTTATTTTCTATTGAGCTTTTTAGACTCCTAATTGTAGGTGTGTTTGTCATATTTACAACTTCGCTATCAATCAAACCAGTTTCTATGAAAACCGAGTACTGTGTACGTATGCTTTCCTCGATTCTGAAGAGCGTAGCGGTCTTGTTGGCAGTACTTTCGCCATTGCTAGGCATATTAAGCGGTAGCCATTTAACATCAAACTCATCTTTTGAGTAAATATCGAAGAACCAATCAATGATATCTTCCAAACGAATTTTATGCCTAGCAACAAATTCCAAGACTAGACGCAATTTTCCAGTTGCAATTTGATGCTTCAAGTTAAAGTATTGGCCAATGATGTAAGAATTATCGGTCGTTACTCCCATATGCCGCTCGAGAACACCCATTTCCTGATTTGGAAAACTGGGAAGAGTAGATATCAAATCATCCGTAAAGAGTTCATAGAGGTTTTGGAAGTTATTTAACAGGGTCGGAAAATCTGTGTGGGCTTCAATCCAAGAGCTTTCAATGTATGAAATCATATCTGTAGGAGAACTGCCTTCAAGCTCCTTGTCATACGCTTCTTTTGAAGATAGTATAGCCAACTTAATAGACAAACCATTTCCTGCCGATAAGTCTCCGAATAATTTGTTTTGTATTTCTTCGATTCGCTTTTTTATTTTGACTTTTGTTGAAGCATTAATAAATACATAATCCTCAGCACCCTTAATAGGCTTAAGAAGGATATCGAGGTAATTCGGGTTTGCTTCGTCAGACTCGATATAGCTGTTACATAACGCCAGCATATCTTCCTTTGTGATACTAGTAGGAATATGGAGTTTTCTTTTGTTGTGTGAGTAGGTGTAGTTACTAAGAAACGTCTCAAAGTTGCGTGGATTCAACAGAAAAAGCTTCTTGAGCGTAGCTGGAAATTTATCAACAAGATATTTTGACTCAAGAATGTCCCATATCTGGATATCTGAATCTGTTAATAGCACCTCAAACTCATCTTCGGAGACCTTATCGCCCAACTTGTAGGTTGAGAATGTAGCAATAAAATCGTCGTAATACTCGTTGCCAAGTGTAGAAATCGCCTCGCTTAGGTCTTCAACTGAAAGTTCCGAAAAATACTTGCCCACAAGACCTTTGATGATTTTTGCTTTTGACCTTAGCTCGTTGATATACGTAGACCCCCAGTTCACACGGAATATCTTGTTGTCGATAAACTTTGTGATATTTACTAGTTCGAGTGCATCATTTATATCACTTAATTTATGTGATGAATCAATTGAATCAACAACAGCTTTCAACCTCTCTAAATAAAAAGGGATGGACATGTCGCTGTTGCTGTAAAATTTAACTCTCGTATCATTCATTAGTGCCCTTATTATAGCAACAGCTTATGTAGAAGGTACGTTGATTTGGATACAAAAAAATAGACTCTGAAGAGTCTATTTTACCTATGCGATAGCATGAAGGATGTGGGTCTCTTTTTCTGCTGTCGCATTTGGCTGGGGCGACAGGATAGCGTCCCGCCGATGGCGGGACTTCTCCACTTGCTTGAAAAGTAAATATCCGCCGTATGGCGGATGCTTCCTTTTCTGCGCTGCGTTACGCCGAACCTCTTTTGCGTTGCAAAAGTCAGGTTCTCATCCTGCAACTCAACTATCCTCCATAACTCCAGTACAAATACTGGAGTGACGGAGGATGGCTGGGGCGGCAGGATTCGAACCTGCGAATGCATGGACCAAAACCATGTGCCTTACCACTTGGCCACGCCCCAACGATTAGTAGATAGTAGGTTGTATGTGGTAGATGGTAGATCGCAGAGAACATACACCTAAACTACTGAGATGAGATTATAGCATGAGCTGAAGATTTTATCAGCCTGACCAGTGTAACGAATGGCCTTTATTTCTTGGCGGTTGAAGTGAATTGTGAACGGATTTCAAACAAGAAATAGGCGCTTATAGCGGCAAATATCGCCATGAATACAAGGCCGAATATGAAGGTGAACGGATTAAAGGTAAAGAATTGACTGACTAATGACGAAACTA
>CAYGHY010000293.1:0-3659 GCA_964349435.1 uncultured Oscillospiraceae bacterium | reverse complement strand
AAGCGAATTTTCTTGATGAAGAAGGAGTAGATGCGATGAAGAAAAAACTTGTTATGCTGATGATACTGGATGGTTATGGTATAAGTCCCCGTGCAGAGGGCAATGCCATCATTGCTGCTGATAAACCGAATCTGGACAGCTGCATGTTAAACTATCCCAACACTGTCATTCATACGAGTGGCATGGATGTGGGACTGCCGAGAGGGCAGATGGGTAATTCCGAAGTCGGACATACGAATATCGGCGCCGGTAGAATTGTGTACCAGGAGCTGACCAGGATAACCAAGTCCGTAGAGGATGGGGATTTTTTCGAAAAGCAGGAATTCATTAATGCCATCGAAAACTGCAGAGTCCAAAAATCCAAGCTGCACCTTTTCGGGCTGCTGTCGGACGGTGGTGTCCACAGTCACAATACGCACCTTTATGCACTCGTTGAACTGGCCCAAAAATACGGGCTGAAGGATGTTTACATTCACTGCTTCTTTGATGGCAGGGATGTGCCGCCAGATAGCGCCAAGGGTTTTGTTGCGGAGCTTGAAACAGTGCTTGCAGAAATAGGTGTAGGTAAAATTGCCAGCGTGATGGGCAGGTACTATGCAATGGACAGGGACAACCGTTGGGAGCGTGTCAATCAAGCTTATAACGCTATGGTTCTGGGACAGGGCTTGACTGCGGCATCGGCGTCTCAGGCAGTAGCTGAGTCCTACGGACGGCAGGAGTTCGATGAATTTGTAAAGCCGACTGTCATTATGGAAGGCGGAAAACCTGTTGCAGTAATAGACAGTAATGATTCTATCATTTTCTTTAATTTCAGACCAGACCGCGCAAGGGAGATAACAAGAACCTTTACAGATCCTGAATTTACAGGGTTTGAAAGATTGAAGGGCTTTTTCCCGTTATACTATGTCTGCATGACTCAGTATGACAAAACCATTCCCAATGCAGTGGTTGCATTCAAACCAGTAAGCCTTTCGAACACCTTTGGCGAATACATAAGCCGGAAGGGATACAGACAGTTGAGGATCGCTGAGACAGAAAAATACGCTCACGTGACATTCTTTTTTAACGGTGGTGTGGAGGCTATGTATGAATGCGAGGACAGAGCTCTGATTCCTTCACCTAAGGTAGCAACTTACGATCTTAAACCGGAGATGAGTGCCTGCGAAGTTACGGAAGAGGTTCTCAGAAGAATAGACTCAGGAGAATACGATGTGATTGTGCTGAACTTTGCAAACTGCGATATGGTGGGACACACAGGCTTTTTTGATGCAGCCAGGACGGCGGTTGAGGCCATAGATAAATGCATCGGCAAAATTGTGAATGCCGTACAGGCGCAAGACGGAGTAGTGCTTATTACGGCAGACCACGGCAATGCAGAGCAGATGCTGGACTATGAAACAGGCGGACCTTTCACAGCGCATACAACTAATGCAGTGCCGCTGATAGGAATAGGTCTTGGAAGTAAGAAGCTGAAGGAAGGAAGACTGGCCGATCTGGCACCAACCATGCTGGAGCTGCTTGGTCTTGAGAAGCCCGCTGAAATGACAGGTGAATCACTATTAATCAAATGAATGGATTGAGAATAGATGTAGCGCATAGATGCAGCAAAGTTCGCGCTGGAGTGTTTTTATGATGGCGATAGAAAAGAACAGAAATTACGTACTTGATATAACGGGCATGACTCATGAAGGTCAGGGAGTCGGCAGAATAGAAGCCCTTGCTGTATTTGTGGAGGGAGCTCTGGAAGGAGAGCAGGTTGAGGTCAGGATTACCAAACTGAAAAGCACATATGCGGTGGGGAAGCTGGTTACTGTGCTGAGGTCTTCAGACCACAGAGTGGATGCATTCTGCAGCGTATACAGTCGTTGTGGAGGCTGCAGCCTGCAGCATATGGATTATAGTGCGCAGCTCGACTTCAAAACTAAACTGGTAAGGGACAATCTTGTACGTCTGGGGGGGCTGAAGGACGTTGTAGTAAATAACGCCATCGGTATGCGGCAGCCTTTCAACTACAGGAATAAAGCACAATATCCGTTGGCTATGAGGGATGGAAATGTAATCACGGGTTTTTATGCAGCTCGCTCCCATGCTGTCATCAGCTCTGAAAAATGTGGTATTCAGGATATTCAGAGCGACAAGGTCAGGGGGATTGTCAGACAGTTTATCGCAGACAAGGGTATAACTGTCTGCGACGAAACTTCCGGCAAGGGTTTGGTGCGTCACGTTGCAACGCGTATCGGGTTTAACACAAGGGAAGTAATGGTCGTGCTTGTCATTAACGGCAGTATGCTGCCGGCAGTTGAGGAGCTGGTCAAACGATTAATTACGGCTGTCCCGGAAACAAAGAGTATTTTCCTCAACAGCAATACTGAAAATACTAATGTCATACTTGGGAAAATCAATACCTGCGTGTATGGAAGCGACACCATCACAGATACTATCGGCAAATACAAGTTCCAGATATCGCCCCACTCCTTTTTTCAAATCAATCCGGTTCAAACAGAGGTGCTTTATTCCAAGGCGCTTGAATATGCTGCGCTGACTGGGGCGGAAACAGTTTTTGACCTGTATTGCGGAATAGGTACTGTTTCGTTATTCCTGTCTGCCAAGGCCGGTAAGGTTTACGGGGTAGAGGTAGCAGAAGAGGCCATAGCCGATGCACGCAAAAATGCAGAGCTGAATGGGGCGGATAATGTGGAATTTATTGCGGGTGAAGCGGAAAAGGTTGTACCTGAGCTGTACAAGCAGGGAATCTGTGCGGATGTAGTCGTGCTCGACCCGCCACGCAAAGGCTGTGATGAGACGCTGCTGCGCCTGCTGTCTGAAATGCAGCCAAAGAGGATTGTATATATCTCCTGCAACCCGGCGACGCTTGCGAGGGATCTGAAGTTCCTGGACGGGCAGGGGTATAGGGTCGTGGAGGTACAGCCGGTGGATATGTTCCCTTGGACAAGGCACGTTGAGTGCATAGTTCTGATAACTCGCTCTGAAAGTCGCATGTAATAAGGCTTTCGGCGATTTCGGAGTACGATTTCTAGAAGAGTAAAAACGATGATAAAACTCGGTTATTTTAAGAATAATCGGGTTTTTATATTTTTCAAAGTGAAAATGAGGTAAAGCCAATGAACACCGAAATTTTTTTCAATGAGGCTATTCATAAGCTCCCAACACAAGGACTGATATCCGGAACAAAGATATTTGTGCGTAACTCACGCAATTGCAGACATATTAAAAAAGGTGTAACAAAATCTTAGTATAACCAGAATTTATGATATAATTACTGCTATAATGGAAACTAAAAAATTTAGGGGTGAAGAAATGGAGAGAGCTTTTTTATCACATTCATCATTAGATAAAGAATTTGTCAGGAATATAGCTGTAAAACTTAGAAGGTACCAAGTTGAATATGATGAGAATAATTTTGAACCCGGAGAGGATTTCCGAATAGCAATTAGAGATTCCTTAAATAAATGCAAACTTTTTGTTTTATTTGCATCAAAAGCATCTATAATTTCTGGTTATCACCAGGATTATTTGAGTTCGCTAATACGAAAGGGGGAGCTAAAAGGAGAAAAATTTGGGGGCAACTGGCTGACTACCGAAGAAGAAGTCAAAAACTATATTTTAAATCAAAAAATACGGCATCAAAAATCTATCAC
>CAYGHY010000292.1:0-3664 GCA_964349435.1 uncultured Oscillospiraceae bacterium | reverse complement strand
TACTAATAGTAGTATTTTTTTAATAACTTCTAATTATTGTTTATTCTGATTTGCTGCGGCATTTTGGCAACATGTACGAAGTTAGATGTACTCAGACAAAATCTCTCTTGTGCGAGTCTGGCAGGTATGGAACAGCAAATTTCCTTCTGTAAGACAGCTGACGGCTTTCGCATAGCTTATTCAATCACGGGCCAGGGTCCGGCAGTGGTTATGGTTCCCGGTTGGATCAGTCATTTACAGTTAACTTGGGAACCTCCGGCCGCACAATCTTTTTTAGCAAGATTGACTCATCATCATACTCTCATATGTTACGACCGGTACGGCTGTGGTCTATCAGAAAGGAACAGGACAGACTTCTCCCATGAATCTGAAGTCCGGGTACTGGAAGCTGTCGTCAATCACCTCAAGCTTAAGCACTTCGCACTCTGGGGTTTTTCCAACGGAGGCTCATACGCAGTAACTTATGCAGTTAAATATCCGCGGCGCGTCACACATCTCATATTGTATGGAGCTCATGCCAACGGCAAAACAATGGCTACGGATGAAGTCAAAACTGCTTTCAGATCATTAATCCTTAAAGCTTGGGGACTTGGGTCAAAGATGTTAACCGATTTATTTATACCAGACGCTGGAGAAGAAGCTGCTCATTGGTTCACGAACCTTGAGCGTGAGGGAGCTACTCCGGAAATGGCCGTACATTTACTGGAACTCGCATATATAGTTAATATTAATGATCTGCTTCCCAAGGTTCGGGTGCCTACTTTAGTGATGCATCGTCGTGGAGATCGAGCAGTGCCCTTTAGGCTTGGGAGAGAGATGGCATCTTTAATCCCCAATGCGCGCTTTGTTCCTCTAGAGGGAAAAAATCATCTTTTCTTCTTCGGGGATGCAGATTCAATACTGCGATCCATGGCTGTATTTCTCGATGACCCAGTTGAGGTAACCCCGCAGGCTAGCGCCGAGAAAGGAGCACCACCACCGGTAGATAAGGCAGCAACGGAAGCACTTGCGTTGATCACAGGATTAGATGAAGTCACGCTGTCGCGTTACCAAATCATTGGTAGCTACATTCGCTATGATGAGATGGTCCGTAACACGCTGAACGAAGCACGAATGAAAATAGCAGGAGCGTGTCTGAAACCAAGCCGGAAGCGGGAAAATCACCTCATCTGGGCAGCGCCGGGAAGCGGCAAAACATTCTTTGCAGAACAAATCGCCGCCTCGCTTGCAACCATCAAGTATCAAGAAATCAACCTTGCCAAGTGCACCGAGAAGGATTTCCGTACCAGATTAAGTGGATTTGAAGGTATAGATAGTCCTTGCCTGTGCCTAATTGATGAGTGCGATGCCAAGCCGCAGGAACCCTGGCCGTATGAAGTACTCCTGCCTTATTTAGATGCTTCCGTCGAACGAGGCAATCCCCTTGTTTTTATACTTGCCGGAAGCGGAGGGGTAAATTTAGGAGATCTAAAAAAACGGATTGCTGCCCGCCCTAAAGGGACTGATCTTCTCAGCCGAATTCCGGCCACAAATGAGTATGAGATCATGCCATTGAACATTGGTGACCGCGTCCTTGTTGTTTTAAGCCAATTCAGGGAAGCCGGGAAAGAATTAAATCGAGAAATCAGATCTGTTGAAAAACTTGGTCTTTATTATGTCGCCCTCAATCCTCGATTGACAAATGCCCGTCAATTACGCGAGTTTTCCGTCCGGGCTATTGAGCGCGTGTCGCCCAATGACGACCGTATAAAATATGACCATCTTTTTAGTGCTGGGGATTCCGAGAACAAAGCCTTCTGGCTCCAAGCTCAACCCACTGCAGCAGGTCTTGTGAACTCCTTTGTACTGCTTAAAGATTAAGTGCCAAATACACACTTTCAATCTGCAATCCTCAATTCAGTAAGCTAAGCACTACTGAACAGTAGTAGGTGTAACACGTATTCGAAAATTCCAACTTTTTAGAAAAAATTGGTGCGCTTTGAGAGCAAGGTGTCTACCCTATCTAATTAACCTGGGATAATTAACCCACCCCGGGTATGGGGCTGAGTCGCCTATGCTGATGCGCCTCGAGCTACGCTCTCGGCGCGCTTATATTATAAATTTTGTGCTATGCATCCCTAACCATTGCTCGTCGCGCTCTTTACTTTGCCCGCTCGGCTGCTCGGCACTTTGCGCCTCGCTGCCTCGCTACTCCGTACCAGTTGACCGGCACAATGCATGTCACGCCCATTGCCTTGCTTCGCTTCCTGCAATGGTCGCGCCAGGCACAGTGCCTATGGTATGCGCATCAATGCACTATGCTCTATAAGGTGATGCACATGGTCGCTTGCTCCGCTTCTTCAGGCACGCGGGCTTATTGATTTTGTTTAAGGTGTAAACCCGGTGCTTTCATCCGCTCCGCACGCTCTCAAGTGCCTGTCTATTAAACCACGTATTTTTACTGCTTCTAAGCGGTACGCAACATTCGCCCTTGCGCTTCCGCTGTCAGGGCTCATAGAGTTGCAATTCGTTTGTTTATTCCGAGAGGATGGGCAAGTCGCTCAGGGCGGTTTGTCGCATAATGCCGCATTATACAACAAAGCTTTATGTCACGTCGCTTTGCATACACCCGCAAGCGCCGCGCCATAAACCTGCCCGCCCTTCACTAAACATAACAAAGTTATGTTACCTTGCCCTTAGTTACTTACCATGCCGCGCGTCTTACCTCTACTTGCCAGGCATGCTTAGTTTATAAATCACCACGCATTCGGCTTTCCGGTGGAGTGGGGCGAATTGCGCGCTGCTGCGCGCTCTTGCCTGCTCCTGCCCCCCTCCAGGAGCTTCTCATGTATCGCGCTTTAGCCCTCTGCTCCTCCCCCTGTCGCTGTCGGCGCTAAGGGTACTTTATTATTTATATTCCCCGCCCATCCCTGGTGATCATCAGTCCGAAAATAAGGATAGATTATCACCCACAGCTATGCTGTCCCGTCCGCCCCAATGGGGCTCCCCAGTTCGGCGCAGTGACGCCCTCCACTCCGCTCCAATGCTTCACATTAGCAATCGGCGTACATGAAAAGCAATCCATATTGATGATTATAAGAAAGGTCGAAAATAAATTATACTTCAGAATAACTAAAGAAAGTCATCAAATTATTAAATCAAGACAAATGTCACCGCTAATTCATCATTTATCTTTTGAATTATTGATAATCTCATCAAGATCATTCGGATCAAATGATACAGCCCATCGCCACACGCCAAATCCGCCATGCTGATTTATTGCTTTGCACCACTCATCCAAAAATACTCTTTTGGTTTTATCCTGATCGGTATCCCGTCCTTTAGTTTCAAGGATAAGATGCTGGCCATTCTTAAACTTTATTATAAAGTCTGGATAGTATTTTCTGATGACCCCCTCGTGATTGTAAAGTATAGCAAATCCGAGATGATCGTTTTTGACAAAAGACTTAACAGCGCTTTGCTTGTCGATATTTCGCGCTTCCAGAAATTCCCAATCCTTATCGACAACAGTAAAGTTAATGTGTGACTTTGCAAAATTTTCGCAAGGCTTGCTTGTCCACCATGTTCGCATATCCGACGTTGTCAATAATGGTTTTTCTTTATCGAATACAGGCGTCAGTTCCATTGTATTATTGGCGCGAATTTCATTACAGATATGTTGAAT
>CAYGHY010000291.1:0-3684 GCA_964349435.1 uncultured Oscillospiraceae bacterium | reverse complement strand
CCATCCATGGTTTGAAGTAGTCGCCATTGCCGCAAGCGCAAAATCAGCAGGCATTCCTTTTGAAAAAGCAGTTGAAGGCCGCTGGAAGCTGGATCTGCCGATACCCGAAAATGTGAAAGGTATCGTTGTAAAAAATGTAACGGAAATAAATAGCTTGGCAGATGATGTAGATATGGTATTTTGTGCTGTAGATATGAAAAAGGATGAGATACGCGAGTTGGAGGAGAAATATGCCAGATCAGAAATACCTGTTATCTCCAACAACTCGGCTCACAGATTTACTGATGATGTACCTATGATTATACCTGAGGTTAATCCGGAGCATGCTGACATCATCGAAAAACAAAGAAAGCGTCTGGGTACAAAAAGAGGATTCATTGCTGTGAAATCCAACTGTTCATTACAGAGCTATGTTCCTCCGGTTCATGCACTCATGAAATTTGCTCCTGATAAAATACTAGCTTCAACCTATCAGGCAATTTCAGGCGCGAGCAAAATATTCAGCGACTGGCCTGATATCCTCGACAACATAATCCCGTACATCGGAGACGAGGAGGAAAAAAGTGAAAAGGAACCTTTGAAAATATGGGGGAAAGTTGAAGGCAACAAAGTTGTGATGGCCGTAGGACCGACTATATCCGCCCAGTGTTACAGAGTTCCGGTTTCTGACGGACATATGGCGGCTGTTTACATTACATTTAAAAATAAGCCCTCCATAGAAGAAATACTCGGATGCTGGAAGGAATTTAGGAGTAAGCCGCAGGAATTCAAACTTCCAAGCGCACCTGAGCAGTTCCTCACTTATTTTGACCAGCCGGATCGGCCACAGACTAAACTTGACAGAAATCTTGAGAACGGAATGGGTATAGCAGTTGGCAGATTGCGTAAAGACATATTGTTTGACTATAAATTCACCTGCTTGTCCCACAACACGATCAGAGGCGCTGCAGGCGGCGGTATTCTGATGGCTGAACTGCTTAAGGCAGAGGGCTGGCTATAAAAAAATTATATAAAAAGTTATTTGAGAGGATGATTTAATGTGAAGAGATGTATTTTTACCGGTTCAGGAGTGGCAATAGTTACGCCTTTCTCAAAAGATGGCGTTGATTATGATAAATTAGGAGAACTAATAGAGTTTCAGATAAAAGAAAAAACTGATGCCATAATCATCTGCGGCACAACAGGCGAAGCCTCTACCATGCCCGATGAAGAGCATATCATTGTTATTGAGTATGCTGTGAAAATGACAAATGGCAGACTACCTGTAATAGCGGGTACAGGCAGCAATGACACACGTCATGCCATACACTTGAGCAAACGCGCCGAGGAGGTAGGGGCGGATGCAATACTTAGTGTTAGCCCCTATTACAACAAGACAACTCAAAGAGGTCTGTACGAACATTTTAAAGTGATTGCCGAAAACCTTTCCATACCTATGATACTTTATAATGTTCCCTCCAGAACTAACCTCAACATCAATCCTGAGACTATTCAACAGCTCTCTGGAATTGAAAATATTGTGGCTATAAAGGAGTGCAACCTTAATCAGGTTGGTGAAATAATCAATCTCTGCGGCGAAGATTTCACAGTATATTCAGGTGAGGACGGGCTTATTGTACCCATTATGGCGCTCGGTGGTAAGGGTGTTATTTCCGTAATGGCAAACATAATACCCCGCGACACTCATGAAATAGCTGCAAAGTTCCTTGCCGGCGACCTTGAAGGAAGCAGAAAGCTCCAACTAAAGACACTTGACCTGATTAAAGCGCTGTTTGCCGAAGTAAGCCCCATACCTGTAAAGGAAGCAATGAACCAGATGGGATGGAATATAGGAAAATGCAGGATGCCTCTTGTGGATATCAGTGATGCTAACCGGGATATACTTATAAAAGCAATGCAGAGTTACGGTGGACTAATGTAATTTAAAGATAGGATGTGTCATTTTTGATAAACATATTAATGAGCGGTTGCAACGGTAAAATGGGTCAGGTAATATCAAGGCTGGCGGAGCAGTATGAAGATCTTCACATCGTTGCCGGCTATGATATCACCCAAAATGGAAATAATAGCTATCCTGTATTTACAGACATCAAAAGCTGCAATGTGAAGCATGATGTAATTATTGATTTTTCAAATCCTGCGGGACTTAATGATTTGATGGCCTTTGCTGTTGCAAAAAAACTTCCGATTATTGTTGCAACCACAGGAATATCTCCTGCTCAAAAGAAAATGCTCGTACAGGCTTCTCAGAGCATACCGGTGTTTTTTTCAGCAAACATGTCCCTGGGAGTCAATCTGTTACTGGATTTGGTAAGAAAAGCGGCTAAACTGCTTGAGCCTAATTTTGACATTGAGATAATAGAAAAACATCACAATCAAAAACTTGATGCACCCAGCGGTACTGCACTTACCATAGCAGATTCCATTAATGCCGTATTGGGACATAAGCAGGATTACATATTTGACAGGCATTCCCGCCGGAAAAAAAGGAGTAAAACAGAAATTGGCATACATGCGGTGCGCGGCGGTACAATTGTAGGAGAACACACTGTGATATTTGCAGGGATTGACGAAATTATTGAGATTAAACACTCAGCCATATCCAGAGATGTTTTTGGAATAGGTGCACTAAGTGCAGCAAGGTTCATTTATGGCAAAAAGCCCGGTATGTATAATATGGATGATCTTATTGGTGTAAAGTGAAAAATAATTTTATCGGAGGTGGACAAAATGCCGGAAAAGCCGGTATCCAAAATTAATGTTACATATAATGTTGCGCTTATAACTATTGACAAGCTTCCTAACAATACCAGACTCATTTCAGAGTTGTTTAATACAATTGCGCAAAGAAAGATTAACATAGACATGATAAGTCAGGCTCCGCCATTTCGTGGCAGCATTAGTATCTCCTTCAGCCTGCTGTCGGAGGATCTTGTAAAGGCTCTTAATGTCTTGAATGACTTCAAAAAGAATGCAGAAGGCCTTCGTATAGAGATAGATGCAGACAATACAAAATTACAGGTTTTTGGTGAAGGTATGAGAAAAATACCCGGTGTGGCGGCCAGGATATATACGCTTTTAGCAAATGAAGGGGTTGAAATAAAACTGGTTACCACTTCTGAAATAGACATTTCCTATCTTATATATGAAAAGGATGTTGACAAATCAATAAACGCCATTAAGAATGAGTACGGAATAACCTGATATGATTAAGAATCTTCTCTATCCCCATATCTAAGGGAAAAGCTGCCAAGTTTTTTAACCGGCAGCCTTTTCCCTTAGAAATATCTCTTTATCTTATCATCGCTATTACTTTTAGTCAGATCTTCACTGTCCTCGGTACTACTTTCTATGTCATCTTTCTGCGGGTAGTATCCGGAAGCATCATTTCCGGTAATTAAAAGCTCATCACTAGAATCGCTGCAGTCATCTGCGTCCTCTTCATTATCTTCATCTTCCTCATCCTCATCCTCATCCTCAATGCGGGAAATCATATATTTCTTCAGCTTAGGATATACATAGAAATTGGTGAGAAAACCAATAAAGCTGACTGTTAGAAACATGTAAAACAAAATTCCTATTATCGGGTTGAAGGGTATAATCATCCCAAAAGATAAAAAGATAATAAAGGCGCTCAACAATAATATCCCAATATTGGGGAGAAATTTAATAATTGCGAATATC
>CAYGHY010000290.1:0-3692 GCA_964349435.1 uncultured Oscillospiraceae bacterium | reverse complement strand
TGCCCTGTCCTCCTGTCTGAGAACTTCTGTCCTCAAAGCTCACTGGAAGATTCCGGGCTGTTTGGACGAAGAAATATCTCAAACATCAAAAAATGAGGCTGTGCCTAATAACAAGGTGCAATCGCACTGCAACCATGTAATCATGCAACCTTGAAATCCGAGCGATCAGATATGCGCTTCAAACGAAAAAAAGACCCCCAGCCGGACAATCATCCGATTGGAGGTCATATTGTTATGACCGGGAATTCAATTTTCCTCATTGTTATCGCGTAACTGTGTCAGAACATCATTGAATGAGTTCTTTTACGCGCGCAGTAAGCCAGGGAAAATAGCGGCGCTACTTTCTAGCCCTACTTACATGATGACTACTGCTGTTCCATAGGTCATCCGCGACCGGTTGCCAGCGGGCAGCAGTTTGTGAACATTTGTCACACAATTGGTGGACGTCCTCCGGGTGCTGCAGATCCGTTGAATGCGCTCCTGATGCATCAACCATCTGTGCCAATTTTCCATCGTTGTCCAGCAGAGGACAGGGCCGAAGCATGTTGTAGCCAAAGGGCTGGTTTTTGTGGTACTGCATGAACAGCGGGCGCTTGTAGGCCTCCAGTAGCGTATGCTCGCGGATGTTGGAGTCTGCATAATGAATAAAGGCACATGGCTCAATATCACCATTGGCGTTGATGTGCAGATAGCTACGCCCGCCCGCAATGCAACCGCCCGAATACTCGCCGTCGTTCCAGAAGTCCATGGTGAACAGTGCTTTTGTGTTTCGCCATGCGCGAACAGTCTCGTACATAAAGCGTCTTTGCTCAGCGGATACCATAAGTTCCGGCACTGCATCCACACCCACCGGCATATAGGTGAAAAACCAGGCGAACTTTGCACCAAATGCTATCATCTGGTCGATATATTCGTCACTTCCAATTACCTCTGTGTTGGTGGATGTATAGCAAAGCGAGATGCCAAATGGCAGTTTATTGTGCTTGAGCAACTGCATCGTTTCGATGACCTTCTTGTAGGTGCCTTTGCCACGGCGGCTGTCTGTAGCCTCCTCAAAGCCCTCGATGCTGATGGCCGGCACGAAATTTTTCACCCTGAGCATTTCATCGGCAAAGGCTTCATCAATCAGCGTGCCGTTGGTAAAGGCAAGAAATGCGCAATCTGGATGCATGTCACACAGGCGGATGATGTCATCCTTGCGCACAGTCGGCTCACCGCCCGAATAGATGTAAAAGTAGGTTCCCATCTTTTTACCCTGGCAAATGACACTGTCCAGTTCTTCTATCGTAAGGTTTAGCTTGTTGCCATATTCTGACGCCCAGCATCCAGTGCAGTGCATGTTGCATGCGGATGTTGGATCCATCAGGATGGCCCAGGGGACATTGCAATCATTCTCCTTTCCGATTTGAATCTGTCTGGGAGAGCCAATCAAACTTGCATTGATGACAAAATTCTCAAAAATCTTACGCCTTACGCCATCGTCCACATCCGTCCAGAGGCTCTTAACCAGTTTCGACCAGTTGCTGTTTTTGTCTTCAATACTTTTTCGTACCGTTTGGATAGTGTGAGTCAGCTGCCCATTTTTATCATGCCTTTCCATCCAGGATAATAACTTGGGGATGTTCTTATCCGGGTTTTTGTCAATGTACCTGAGCACTTGCTTGACACCGAACGCTTTTGTGGATTCCACCATTGTTCTGTTACTCATTCTCTTTTCCCTCCATGATTGTTTGATCTATTGTTTAAGTCGCAATTTTAGCGTTTTACGAAATCATACTCGATGGCAGACTGAGTCAAAGTGGTCAAGGTGTAACCAGGTTCAGTCGCAAGTCTGCATCAATGCCTTGCATGGCAGATATGGTAGCGGAGCATTGTACAGCAGGATGAGGATAGACAATACAACCTAGTCTTCCTATATGATGAGTTTCCATAAGATTACCTCAACGTTGTTTATGATGATTTCACAGGAGGGCATCATTCTTCCGTCCTTCTGCTGAAGTACTGAGCGAGTTACCTGGTATTGACTGGCCAAGATTGTTTGCAACGGCAACTGCAAGGGGGTAGCGTTTGCTGAGGATGATTTGTTGAGCAACGTCCAAGGCACTTTGCATCATCCAATAAATGCCGATGATAGCAGGCACAGAGAACGAAATCCACACACTCATAATCGGCCCAATGTATTCCATCGCCTGCATGCCTTTCCCCACGTCGCCGCTTACAGACATTTCCATGGGGTTTAGCCTTTTTCGCAGCATTTGGGAAATGTAGGAAAGGATAAGCGTCAGCAGCGGTATGAGTAACAACCATGAAAGCTGGGTGAATGATGGTGTTTGCGACAAGTCGATTGCTCCGCTCAATATAGTGAACTCTGGCAAGGTAATGCCCCTGATTAAGTCAGCAAAAGCCACTGCGTTTTCTTTCAGATAGGAGACCATTTGTATCTGCGTCAATGGAGCGCTTGCTTGCAGCACCTCATGCAATCGGATTTCTATGGCAGCGATTGCAGAGGCTTCCATGCCACTGATGTAGGTCAAGGGCTTCGTAATGATGGCATAGAGGGAAAACATGATGGGCATCTGAATCAGCATGGGCAGGCAGCCGGTTAATGGATTTTGTCCGCTTGTTGTATATAGCGTCATCAGCTGTTTGTTCATTGCCATTTGAGACGCTTCATCCGTTTTCCCTTTGTACTTATCCCTGATTACCTTCTCCTGTGGCGCAAGCAAAGCTCTGGTCACCGTGTTTTTATGCTGGCGAATGCTCAGCGGCAGCATGATCAGTTTTATGCATATACCAAACAACAATAGTGCCGTCAGGTAATGCCCAGTGAAGCCGTAAATGCCTTTGAACGCGAGACCGAAGGGATAGCCGATGTACTCAAAGATTTGGAGGAATTGCTGCATGTGATTTGGTAGTCCTTTCCCTTACGATAGCCGCCTCATCAGCCTTCTGACTTGCCCAAACAATCTCTGTGATTTTGTCTGCCTGTACAGCTCTTTGCCCTGCCGACGTGCTTGGCGAATGATTTCAGTTGCTCTGTCTGTGGACGGATACTTGGCACATTTGACAACTTTCTTGGCATTATTGCCATACGGTGACATACGTTCAGAGACATAATGCCTTGGACAAAAAGGAGTGATAGAACTATCCTGGTAAATACCGCCGATTTGTGGATGCTCCTAATGTTTATCTATTGATAATTCGGCAGCGTTGATTTTCAGCAAGTTGGTCCTGCTACTCGCTTCTTAGGGCTTCAACAGCATCCTTTCTCGATGCCATTTTTGCTGGAATATGACCGCCAAGAACAGTGAGAACGGTGCTGATGACAACGAGCAGTATTGCGTGTTGTCCCTGCAAATTGGCAACTCCACTTAGCTCAGTCAAACGATAGAGAAGGCCATTTATCGGTATGGTGAGTATCCAGGCGATCGAGACTCCCAAGAGCCCTGAGCACACACCCAAGATGAAGGTTTCCGCATCAAACACACGGGTTATATCTTTCTTCCTTGCGCCAAGCGCTCGCAGGACACCAATCTCTGTTGTTCGCTCCAATACAGACGTATAGGTGATAATCCCAATCATGATCAAACTGACAACCAGCGAGATGGCAGCAAATGAAATCAATACGATTGTCACTGCATCCATGATGCCGCCTGTCAGGTCGGTCATCGTTCCTGCCAAATCGGTATAGA
>CAYGHY010000289.1:0-3700 GCA_964349435.1 uncultured Oscillospiraceae bacterium | reverse complement strand
CCGAAACGATACCCAGTTCAGTTCCTATGCGATCTGTTTGGCGTAAGCAAGCAGGCCTATTACAAGTATGATGAGGATGTCCATATGGCCAAAGTAGCTCAAGAGGATTTCGTTTTGCAGTTCATCAAGGAAATTAGAGAAGTTGATCGAGGCATAGGCGGTATGAAACTCTGGCTCATGTATCAGCGTAAGTTTGGTATGAATGAGCCAATTGGCCGAGACCGCTTTGAAGACATTGTGGACAAGTATGGCCTTAAAGTGAGAATGAAAGTCCGTAAGCCCAAGACGACAGACTCAACCCACGGTCTGCCCGTGTATCCCAATCTCATAAAAGACTTCATTCCCACAGCACCCAATCAGCTATGGGTAAGCGATATAACATACATAACTGTTTGGTTTGATGAGTATGTGAATATATTCTGTTACCTATCTCTTATTCTGGACGCATACACCGAAGAAATAGTAGGGTGGAGTGTAGGAGATACTCTTGAGAAGACATATCCGATAGAAGCTCTTAAGATGGCTTTGAAACGCATAGAGGGGAATACCGGCATCAATCTTATACATCACTCCGACAGGGGCTGTCAGTACGCAAGCAATGATTACGTGTCAATCCTTAAAAGCAATAAGATACAGATTAGTATGACAGAAAGCGGAGATCCCAAGGAAAACGCCCAGGCGGAACGAATAAACAACACCATGAAGAATGAGATGTTCAGGGGGATTATTTTTCATGATACCAACCAGGTAAAGGCGGCTGTAAACAAGGCTGTTGACTTTTACAATAAGCAGCGTCCTCACATGAGCATCGACATGATGACTCCTGTAGAGGCTAGCCAGTGCGTAGGTGAAATAGCCAAACGCTGGAAAAGCTATAGACTTATCGCTATAAAAAGTAGACTGCAAGGAATAGATATCGCTGAAAACAGTTTACCTTTACCAAACTGTCAGGGGTCTCCCTACGGGCTATGCCCTCCAGTCAACCCCTGACAGCGATAAGAAGAGTAAACCACTATCAGGGATAACAACCTGAAGTCAACAGTAATCAGTAATAAATGTTTAACCGAGTCAACTCTTTCAAGGAATAAGACAGAGAAGTAGTCAACCTAAATCAGGAAACTACAATTTGCGGTTAATTGGATTTTGACCCTTGCCTATACAGATGGGATTTGTGTGCGCCAGTTTTTCGCATGAATCAGAAAGTACCAGAATAACAGTGTGTTAAAGATCGCCGTTTGAATTTGGCGCAAACAGATCCCATCTATCTACGTCATGCTCTCAAAAAAACGCCAGTCACAAGATATTTAGAAAAGGGAAACCTCGCGCCCGCGGAGGGAAGGACCCGGTTGCGCCAGCAACTGGGAGGCGTTTCCCGTTCTAAATATCTTGTGGAAGTCCTTGCTTGTGTGAAAATGGTATAGTGGCGGGTCTGCCACTGCCTTCTGGGCACCGGAAGCGTTCTGATAACAATACAAAAAAACAGTCAAGGCTAAATGGCCTTGACCGTTCTTTGGTTGCGCGAGCAATGGTTAGAGCTCAGGCTGAGGACCTATGCCGAAATTTTCTACAAGCACTTTGGTCACGTTCGGAGATAAAAATCCGGGCAATGTGGGCCCCAGATGGATATTTTTAACGCCGAGGCTCAACAGTGCAAGCAGTACTATCACGGCTTTCTGTTCGTACCAGGCAATGTTATACAAAATGGGCAGCTCGTTTACATCTTTTAGTCCAAAAGCATCTTTTAGGGCCAGAGCTATTACTACCAGCGAATAGCTGTCATTGCACTGACCGGCGTCAAGAACCCTGGGAATTCCTCCGATGTCACCCAAAGGAAGCTTGTTATACCTGTATTTGGCGCAGCCGGCGGTTAAGATCACGTTATCTTTTGGAAGTGACAAGGCATAGTTGGTATAATATTCACGGTTCTTCATTCTTCCGTCGCAACCGGCCATTACCACAAAACGTTTGATGGCACCGGACTTAACTGCATCAACAACCTTATCGGCCAAAGCAATCACCTGATTGTGGGCAAAACCGCCTATAATTTCACCTTTTTCAATTTCGGTGGGAGGCGGACAGGCTTTAGCGCGGGTTATCAATTCAGAAAAATCCTTTTTGCCGCCTTGCTCGCGGGCGGGAATATGTTTTGCACCGGGATAGCCGGCAGAGCCTGTTGTATACATTCTATCCAGGTACGTAGCAGTTTTCAGTGGCGGTACAATACAGTTGGTTGTAAAGAGGAACACTCCGTTGAAGGCTTCAAATTCTTCGCGCTGCTTCCACCATGCATTGCCGTAGTTACCCACAAAATGAGGGTACTTTTTAAAGGCAGGATAATAATGTGCCGGAAGCATCTCGCCGTGAGTATATACATCCACTCCTGTACCGGCGGTTTGTTCCAGCAATTCTTCCATGTCTTTAAGGTCGTGTCCGCTTATAAGGATACCCGGATTTTTACCTACTCCGATGTTCACTTTGGTAATTTCGGGATTCCCGTATGTGGAGGTATTGGCCTTATCGAGCAGGGCCATGGCTTTTACTCCAAAACTACCCACTTTCAGCACAAGGGCGGTAAGCTCATCTGCAGAGATGTCGTTACGGGATACTTCCGCCAGAGCATCTTCAATATGAGCATAAATTTCCTCGTCTTCGTAACCCAGATTGAGCGCATGTTCAGCATAGGCGGCCATGCCTTTCAAACCGTATATGCTCATCTGTTTTAGGGAGCGAAGGTCTTCATTGCTCTCACTAAGCACTCCCACAGAAGCCGCTACGGTCAGGAAGTCTTCTTCAACGGCATATACAGTAACTTCGGGCATATCGGGCAAAGCAATCCTGTTGGCATTTGCTTTCTCTATCAGTTTTTTCTTTGTAGAAAAAGCCTTTGCAATCCTGGCTTTTAGTGCCTCATCGTCAAAATTGGCGTTGGTAATGGTGCAGAATAAAGCGTCCAGAAGAAAACGACTGACAGCAGCATCTGACAGCCCTTTAACTCTTAACGCTCTTTGAATAATCGCTATACCCCTTGAGGTATATAGCAGCAGATCCATGAGGGCCGCTGTCTGCGGTTCTTTTCCGCAAACTCCTTTTATGGTACAGCCTTTATTAAAAGCCGTTTCCTGACATTGAAAACAAAACATACTCATAAATTCTTATTTTATAGTTTGATAATAAACAAAAGTAGTATAAGATTAATATAATAAATGTAACATCTGTTACATTTTAAAAAAAGATTATATTTGCTTTATTATGATAAACATTTATTCTTCGCCTTTATTTAAGGACGTACCAGAATACACTGTAGATGAGATGCTTGAAGGTATCTGCAAAATAATACATTTTCGGGCCGGTGCTCTTATTGCCATGCAGGGACAAACGTACAGAACATTGTATATTATTGATGAAGGTAAGGTTCGGGGAGAAATGACCAACGAAGAAGGTGTCAATGTCATTATTGAAGAGATAGAAGCGCCCCGGGTGATAGCCCCGGCCTTCTTTTTCTCCACCGAGAACAGGCTCCCTGTAGATATCTATGCTGTAACCGATGTGACACTTGTGGCCATCTCTAAGGATCACTTTCTGGATCTGCTGCACAACAACCGGCAAGTGCTCATAAATACCATCCGTTCCATTTCTGACCGCAATCAGTTTCTTTCGGAAAGAATCAGGTTACTGCGCTTTGGTACCATAAAAAGTAAAC
>CAYGHY010000288.1:0-3711 GCA_964349435.1 uncultured Oscillospiraceae bacterium | reverse complement strand
TAGGCTCAACGCCAAGATCCTGCAACACGTCGTTTCTCTCATCATTGGAGCAACCCTGAAAAACCGTAAGAACATACTTGTACGCATTGCTCCTGTGATTATTAAATTCAAACTGCGAACCTACAATGTCGCCGGCGATTGCTCCGAGCATAGGTTTACTACCTCATTTTTCATGTCATCGTGCCGTTCTTTATGTGGAAGCTGATACTGCGTTCCTTGCAAAACTGAACAACAGTATCGGCTTGTTCGTTATAAAATGCCCTATGCTTTGTGTATGTCGAGATGCCCTTATTGTAGTTCGTGCGCCCGAATATAATCCGATTGGCAAACGACACAGCGTTCAAAACCGTTGTTAAGTCTTGCTGTATAAGATTCGGTGTGGGATATGGCTCGATGCTTACCCATGTTTTACAACCTCGGCCGCTAAGGGCTTTAAGAGCGGCTATCCTATCTGCATACGAAGCTGCACAGGGTTCAATACGCCTTCGGAAGTCCTCGTCAAGCGAAATAAGCGTTATGCCGTACTCATTCTTATTGGACTGTTCCGCCAATTCGATAGGCAGGAGTCCTTTGGTGAGGACAGTACAACGAATGCCCGCTTCATTCAGGTTCTTGATTGCTGCTAAACTCATCGCCCTGACCTCGTCATATCCATACATAAACGGGTCGGTAGTGAAGCAAAGCTGAACAGATTCTATCTTCGCTCTCAGCCGTGGAATTTCACGGTCAAGGATTTCAAGGGTATTACTCACGAGTTTAGGCTTACACCACTCCTCGTAGGTAGCTGCCTTTCCGAACCTCTTAGCCATCAAAAAGGCATAGCATGGGTACAAACAGCCGTGGGAACACCCTAACACGTGGTTCATTGTGTAATCCCCATATTCCACGCCCGTTTTGTAGAGCATAGTCTTTCGCGTTATGGTGTCCATAATCGTTATCTCCTTTTCCGTAGAACAAGGGTATTTCCCTTGCCCTCCTGCCAAAATCTTGACGGTTTGCCTTTATCGGTTACAGCGGGTGTCCGCTGAACATCAATGTATCCGCAATTTTCAAGTGTTTTTAGTACAGAACCGCTCCGACCGCTACTCAGGCGGGCAAGGTCGCACAGCACTCCATACTCATTGTAAAAGTCAGCTAAGAACTTATTCAATCGAATGAAATCAGGGGTGCTTACAAGAAGTGCTTTGACCCGCTCCATAAGCATATCTTCGCTGACCATCTCATTTTCAGCCGTTTGCGGCAAAAGACTTAATTGCCCCGCACTCTGAATCTCAATGACCAAACGGTCTGTCCGCTTGGCGATGTTGTCCGCCATCAACGTGCAACCGTCGGGGTGGTTTGTAGCATGAACCATCCTATACTTCGGATGTTGACCGGATTTCAAACGAATTGGCATATCCAAGACGTATGTATAATTCCGTCTCAGACGTTCCTTGTATAACTGCGAGAATTCCTTCTCTGCTTTGTAGCAGTCAATCGTACCTGCACTATACTTGTCGATAATCGCCTGCCAATAGTCACCGCCTGCGATGTCGTTTAGTTCCTGAATGGAATCCAATACGGAACTGTCGTATTCCTCAAGATCGCTGAAAATCTCATCTTCCCGTTCTCGAAACACAACCTTCTTGACCCTGCAAGCCTCGCGGATAAAACCGAAAGAGTTAAGGTTAATCAACAACTCGGCTGTACTGAATATAACCGCTAATGAATCAAACAGAGTGGTGTTGAGAACCTTCACACCATAAGGGTCGACATAAAGGAACACATTTAATAGGCGGTTTGCGGTCATCGCATTTTGAAGCAAGGGCTTAATGTTATCCTCAAACTTGCCACCGATAACCTCACAGCGTCCACTATGCTGGCTCGGAATGTTTGCTTCGAGGTCTTTGTGGTAGTTTAGTTCGATGAACTTCATGTTAACCGCAGGTATACGTCCACGACAAACGGCGAGGCTACTGTCCAGACTGTGGAGAGCCGTGAGCGGCGAGCCTGGCTTGCCGTCGTCGAACTGACCTTTACCCGCAAAGCAATCCACATAAAGGACGGGGTTACCCATTGATAGTATCTTATTGAAATACGGCACCATATAGCAGCCGAGAAGTTCGTCCTTGACTTCCGACCAGATTTTCTTTTGCTTAAAGAAATTGCGATTGTCTTTGGGCATATATCTTCCCCTCCTTAGTGCGTTTGCACGGCTGTGTCATTGTTCGTCATCATTTTCTTTTGTTACTCTACTTATGTGACTATGAATATGTAAATCTGTTTTTAGCCAATTAGTATATGCCACTTGATTCTCTCCTTGCTATTATTAAAGTTTTGAGCACTTTAACAACTTTGCATTTGCAAATAATTAGTACTTTGCTGGACTGCGCATTATAGACAAAATCATCATAATCCCACTTCATAATTCTCTCAAAAACACAATTCACGGCCTTCATCTAATATATCTATCGACATATATTTCCAATATAATTACCTTCATTTCCCAAAATCCACTCACACATTTTCAAGCTTCTTTAACACCCTCTTCTCAATCTTGGTTTTTCTCTTCACAAAATACTGCTTAATCTCTCCAAATGGAATCCACATATCACGCTCTTGAATTCTATCATAAACCAAATCAAGGATATCTTCCGTTTCATTCTTCGATGATGGCAGCCTATTGTTATTTTTATAAAAGTTATCACATTCAATAAAAAACCATTCTGCAATCAATGCTTTTTGCTTTTCTTTAAGCTGCGAGAACTTCTTATTGGTCTGTAACAGCTTGCCATCTACAAATTCATGATTTTTGAACTTTCTCGTCTTTTTGGGCGGCATACTTTCACATTCATCATCACTTGAAAACCGCCATAATTCTACAGCCTCATCATCATCAAACTCATCATATTCAAGGAATTCAAGCTCTTCTTCCATTGGCTTTCTTTTTGAATTACTCCTATTTACTTCATCCCTTTTCAATTCCTCTATATATTCAGGAGTAAACTCATACTCCATTAATTGCAAGTCAGCCACAGCACCAAGAGGTGAAAGAGCAAAGTGCCTTTTATAACCTTTAACAATATTCTTACCTGTATATGTTGGAATCCAAGCTTTTGCCATTTGCAATCGCCGCTCTCTTGGCGGTGTCTTCTTCAAAGCCATGCTATTTATACCTATCCGCTTCCTACATAATTCAATCACCGAGCCCCATTTAAAGCATCCATGAGTGGCTCCCAATCTTTTACTGCCCATATTTTTTCGCACTCCTGCTGCCATTCATCCCACGGTTTTAACTGCATTTCACCTTTTAATTCTTTAAAAAGGATGAAAAACCCTTCTCCAGGCATTCCTGTTGAGCTATTTACAACAATGGCAGACAGCAAAGGAAGACCTGCTTGCGAGCACGCCTCTGAAATAACACCTATGGGTCCACCAGTATTTCTTGGAGCAATTGCATTCCCAAAGCAATCTGAGAGTTCTTTGTAGGTTACTAACTTACCATTTATAGCATATTGTATTAAAAGTTTTGCAACATCAATAATAAATCGGGAATTATATGACATATCATTTGCAACCTCACTTTTTCTATTGTTTCCCTTCATTCTCTATGTTTTCTTTATTGAACCAACCAACAAACCCAAACTTATATTCCAATTATTGTTATCATTTCTCCATCACTGTAGATTTGCACTTTCATTTATCCAACAAGTTTCAAAATGATTTATCCAA
>CAYGHY010000287.1:750-3756 GCA_964349435.1 uncultured Oscillospiraceae bacterium | reverse complement strand
TGAAAATAATAAGGTTTTTAAGAGAGCGAGGGATCAATATGCATTTTGAAAATGAGAAGATGGATTCAATCGAAGTGGATAAAGAATTCGAGATTACACTTAGGGGTATGCTGGCGCAGGATGAAAGCCGGAATACCAGCGAAAACATTTAGTGGGGGTTTCAGCGCAAGTTCGAAAGGGGCGATATCTTTACGAAGTATAAGAATTTCATGGGATATGACTGCGTTGATGGTGAGATTGTAATTGTTCCGGAACAGGCAGAAGTAGTCAGGAAAATATTTGACTTATATTTGCAGGGTCTGTCATTGGGACAAATAAAGGCTTATCTGGAATTTCAGGGGATTAAAACAGTAACAGGTAAGGGTGATTGGAATGCGAAAACGATTCGGGACATGCTCAAGAATGACTGAGCTATAATAGGCATAAATCAGTAGAATCCGATAAACAACGGGTTTCCACCGATTTATGCCTATTTTTTATACCCTTTTTTAGGGTGAAAATCAGCAATTAAATGATAAGGAGGTATATTGTAAATGTGTAAAATTATTCCAATTGCAAATCAGAAGGGTGGTGTCAGTAAAACAACGAGCGTCCGTAATTTGGCATTTTCTCTGGCTGAATTGGGATACCATATTTTGGCAGTTGATTTTGATCCGCAGTCCAATTTAACTGCTTCTCTTATGGTGGAAGATGAAAGCAAAAATACTCCGAAAATCCGTACAACTATGGCAACCTTAATGACAATGGCAATGGAAGAGGAAGAACTGCCACCAAAGAGCGAATATATTCATCAGCGTGGGAAGATTGATTTTATTCCTAATGACATCCATCTTTCTGTTGTCGAATCCAATTTACGGATGGAGATGGGGAGCGAAAAGCTGCTTTCCAATATCCTGGAGCCTTTGCGTGAGGATTATAGTTATATTCTCGTTGACACAAATCCTTCCCTGGGTCCGCTGACAATCAACGCACTTTCTGCCGCAGACAGCGTTCTTATCACAATCAATCCTGAGTTTTATGCTACCATAGGGCTCCAGGACCTGACCAAAACCATACTGAAAATCAAGCGCAGGATTAATCCTCAAATTGAATTTGAGGGTATTCTTCTGACTATGTGCGACATGCAGACAAATCTACACAAGGAAGTAAGCGCAGAGGTTAATGAGGCATACCGTGGCGGAATGAAGGTTTTCAAGACCTCCATTCCCCGTTCCATAAGGGTAGGTGAAGCTAACCGCTGTGGATTGAGTATCATGGAATACGATCCAAAATCCAAAGCCGGGCTTGCGTATATGGAATTTGCAAAGGAGTTGAGTGGATATGCAGGATAGACCCGTACCAAAGCGAATCAAGTCAATGGATGAACTGCTTATGGCAGTGGAACCGGAGAATCAGGTATCCAATATAAAAAGCGGTGTGGTCCGCTTGAAGTTTTCTCAGGTGGACCCATACCCCAATCATCCGTTCCGACTATACAGTGGTGAACGTTTGGACGATATGGTTGCAAGTATCAGCAATTATGGTATCCTTGCCCCAATGATTGCCCGCACCAAAGATAATGAAAGGTATGAAATGCTGGCAGGACACAACCGCATGAACGCTGGAAAGCTGGCAGGACTTGATGAAGGCGACTTTATTATCAAGAAAAACCTGTCTGATGAAGAAGCTCTGATGTATGTGGTGGAAACCAATCTCCTGCAGCGCTCCTTTGCTGATATGCTACCATCTGAAAAGGCGGCGGTACTTTATCTTCAATACTCCAAGATGTTTTCACAGGGCAAAAGGAACGACATTATCGCAGAGCTTAAAATGCTTGAAAACCCGCAGTATATCAAGGAAAATCTAACTTGTGGTCATGATGTCCACAAGTTAAAAAGCAGAGACGCCATAGGCTATGAGTATGGGCTGAATGGGCGGTCGGTGGCGAGGTATTTGCGAGTATATGAACTTATTTCAGAATTAAAAATCAGGCTGGATGATTCCGAGTTTACCCTTGTTATAGCTGTCGCCCTCTCCTACCTTGTCGAAGCAGAACAGCAGGATATTGAAAAGGTGCTTTCAGAAAATGAATTCAAAGTGGATGTGAAAAAGGCGGAAATGCTCCGCAGCTACTCAGAAAGCAGCAAACTGAACGAGAAAACTGCCTATCAAATCCTATCGGGCGAAGTCAATAAAAAGCCGAAGTCAACCACGCTGCCCACTGTCAAAATCAAGCACAAGGTCTATTCCAAGTATTTTCCGGCAGATACAAAGGCGGGCGAGATTGAAAGAATTATTGACGAAGCCTTGGAATGGTATTTTGCCAATAAGCTTAAAGAGGGGACGGCTTAAAATGACAAGGAATGTTTTGACCTGCGCGAAGTGCGGAGGCAACGACTTTGAGGTATCCTACTGCACCGATTGTTCTCATGACGAAAAAGGAAAAGAAAATTGGGAGCTGGCGCTGGTCTGCAACCACTGTGGATACCTGACAAACATAGCCCGTACCAGGGGATACATAGCAGAAATCGAGCCTGTCAACTAAGGAGGTGAAATTTTGAGAAAGGATGAAAGACTAAGGACGGTCTATGAAACAATAGCGCCCCACATTACCCGAACCGAGGGCGCATGGCGGGACTATCTCGGCTTTGCGGCAAGGTTTTATAAATACAGCTTTGACAACGCCCTGCTGGTATACGCGCAAAATTCTAACGTCACCATGCTTGCCACCACGCCGATATGGAACAAATTAGGCAGATACATCAATAAAGGTGCGACAGGACTGGCGGTTTGCGAGTATGACAATGCAAAACTGACCATCAAGCACCTGTTTGATATCTCTCAGACCAATGGCCGGGAAATCATACCGACAAACTGGCAGCTTGATGATGAGATAAAAGCAGAGTTGACCAGCCACCTTTCATATGCTCACAATCTTACATCCTCCGGTTTTACCGAGTGCCTGAACCAATTGGCGGAAGAAGCGGTATCCGAGCGTCTTGACGATTATCTGCAAGATTTCGACTT
>CAYGHY010000287.1:0-740 GCA_964349435.1 uncultured Oscillospiraceae bacterium | reverse complement strand
GTTTTCACAATTGCCAAAGGATGGATTGCTCAGTCAAGTCCAGGAGATTGTCAAAGACAGCGTAAAATATTTTATCGGCAAGCGGTGCAGTCTTGCGGACGATGAAATCCATACCGGTGACGGGATGATGACCATTGCCCATTTCGACAGCATTCCGCTGATTGCAAGGCTTGGACACACCGTAACCGATATTTCCAAAGGCATATTATTGGAAATGGAACGGACTATCAGAATCATTGAGCAGGAAAGGAGGATGACACATGAGCAAAATCGAGATGAATTACACCGAGAAGGACGGAGTGTTGCTCCCGAACCTTCAAATCTCCAACAACAGCGAGGACGACAGCCAGCCCTTGGGCAAGTACGGCAGAATGGCGATGGAGTACCTGCACGAAAACCATCCGCAACGGTTTATGATTTTGAAAATGGATGGCACACTAATGGAGAAAATGCACTGGGTACACAAGGAAGCGGTGGAGAAAATCGAGTACATCACCCAACAGATGCTGGAGGCCGAACCGATGCCGGAAACGGAGGACATCATGGAGAAGACACGCCACATGAACAGCCTGCGGTCAGCAGCAGAGGAGATCGTGCTGAACGAGATCATATTCAAGGTAAGGTAAACCCACCACCCCCAAATAATCAAAATGCAGAGCCGCCCGAAAGCGAACAAGAGTCGCCGCCGGACGGCTCTTTTTTTATGTCTGAAACACATACTGAGGCGATGAGGCAGGAGG
>CAYGHY010000286.1:1745-3759 GCA_964349435.1 uncultured Oscillospiraceae bacterium | reverse complement strand
GCGAACAAGATAAATTCGCTTTGGTTTTAAGTCATGAGCGAAGCGAATTTTCTTGTTCAATAGACGGGCTGAGAAAGATTGCCAGCAAACCAGCAAAACGGCAATCTCTGCCAATATTTATTTTGCATTTGTTTTATTAAGTGTTATAATAGTAGAGGCGGCACTCCTGAAAAGTCATTTGCCAGAGGCGGCCCGTTTTGATTGCGGTGAGGGACTGTTCCGGAGTTCTCTCTGGTTCGTATGCTTGTCTGGCCAATACATAATCAGTGTTGAAAAGATGAAAAATAATATAATATTTACGAGTTTGTTTTGGAGGTTTTATTGTGGCGAAAAGCAGAAAGAAACTAAAGATTATTCCGCTTGGCGGTTTGCAGGAAATTGGCAAAAATATTACAGTATTTGAATATGACGAGGATATTGTTGTAGTAGACTGCGGTCTGGCATTTCCAGAGGACGACATGCTGGGAATTGACCTTGTTATACCGGATATATCTTATTTGACGAAAAACAAGGAAAAAATCAGAGGAATTGTACTGACTCACGGCCACGAAGATCATATTGGCGGATTACCCTACATATTGAGGGATATTAACGCGCCTGTCTATGGTACTAGGCTTACCCTTGGACTTTTGGAGCTTAAGCTTGAGGAACATGGACTGATGTCAGTAACTAAGCTGATAAATGTGGAGCCTGGGGAGACAATTCAGCTTGGTGCGTTCAAAGTGGAGTTTATAAGGTCCACCCACAGTATCGCTGATTCCGTGTCATTAGCGTTATTTACTCCTGTCGGAATTGTGATTCACACGTCGGATTTTAAAATAGACTACACACCCATTGAAGGGAAGCCCATGGATCTTGCCAGGCTGGCCGAACTGGGGAATAAGGGTGTGCTGATGCTTATGTGTGATAGCACAAATGTTGAGCGTTCGGGTTATACCATGTCTGAGAGAACAGTAGGAGAAACCTTTGAAGAGATATTTATCAATGCCAGAAGCAGGATTATTGTTGCCAGCTTTGCGTCAAATGTTCATAGGGTTCAGCAGATTATTAATGCCTCGTACAAGTTCAACAGGAAAGTCGCAGTAGTGGGCAGGAGCATGGTGAATGTAGTAAAGATAGCTACGGAACTTGGTTATTTGACCGTACCCGAAGGCATAATGATTGACATTGACCAGATTGGCAGATACCCTTCCGAAAAAGTGGTCATTATTACAACCGGAAGCCAGGGTGAGCCTATGTCCGCACTGTCGAGAATGGCTGCATCTGAACATAGGAAGGTTGAAATAGAACCAGGAGATTTGGTTATCATCTCCGCATCTCCCATACCAGGCAATGAAAAACCAATATTCAAGGTTATAAATGAGCTTTTTAAGAAGGGTGCAGATGTCATATACGAATCTCTTGCTGATGTGCATGTTTCCGGACACGCATGCAGGGAGGAATTGAAACTGATTCACAATCTGGTAAAGCCGAAATTCTTCATGCCTGTCCATGGAGAGTACAGACACCTGAAGCAGCATGCAAATCTGGCAAACGGACTGGGCATGCCGATGGCAAACATTTTCATAATGGAGACTGGAAAAGTGCTTGAGCTTAGTGCTGATTCTGCAAAGATAAACGGCAGTGTTTCTTCGGGAAGGGTGCTGGTCGATGGCCTTGGAATAGGTGATGTAGGGACTATTGTACTCAGGGATAGAAAACTGCTGTCGCAGGACGGCCTGATTGTTGTTGTCGTGACCACTGAGAAGGAATCGGGACAGGTTATTGCGGGACCGGATATTATTTCCCGCGGCTTTGTGTATGTCAGGGAGTCAGAGGATCTGATGGAGAATGCGCGTGACATTATTAAAAAGACGATTGCGAAATGCGATGGTAAAAATAGGAATGACTGGGCAGCTAAAAAAGGCTTGATAAAGGATGACCTGCGAGAGTATCTTTTTGAGAAGACAAAACGCAAGCCAATGATTCTGCCAATTATTATGGAGATATGACAAAAGAGCAGAGACTAGAGACT
>CAYGHY010000286.1:0-1645 GCA_964349435.1 uncultured Oscillospiraceae bacterium | reverse complement strand
CAATGATTCTGCCAATTATTATGGAGATATGACAAAAGAGCAGAGACTAGAGACTAGAGACTAGAGACTAGAGACTAGAGACAATAGAGCAGAGAGCAGAGACCAGAGACCAGAGACCAGAGACCAGAGACCAGAGACCAGAGATCAGAGAGCTGAGACTAGAGACAATAGAGCAGAGAGCAGAGACTAGAGATTAAATAGCAGACCTAATTAAATCTCATAATAAACTTTCGAATCCGGAACTTGTAACGAAATAGATATTATGGCTTTATCTGTTATTTCGCTAAAATAATTTTATGATAGGTTTTTTTACCTTTTTTAATAATCAGCTCTCCACTGGTGAAATGGTCCTCGCTTAGCATAAAGTCTATAGAAGCCACAGAAGTTTCACCGATATATATTCCGCCTTGTTGGACAAGTCTGCGACCCTCACCCTTAGATGTCACCAGACCTGTTCTGAGCAGCAGATCAAGTATATTTAGTCCTTGCGTAAACTCTGCTGCTTTTACTTCTGTGTAAGACATATTACTTGTATTACCTCCACCGCCAAAAAGCGCTTCAGTGAGTTGTCTGGCTTTCCCGGCTTCCTCTTCGCCGTGCACCAGCCTTGTAACTTCGTATGCCAGCACCTTTTTAGATTCATTGATTCGTTCACTTTTCAGTTGAGCATGCTTTGCAATTTCGTCCATCGGCAGGAAGGTTAAAAGCTTCAGACATTTAGTGATATCAGCATCATCAATGTTTCTCCAGTACTGGTAAAAATCAAAGGGAGAGGTCTTCCCAGCATCTAACCAAAGCGCACCATTTTCAGTTTTGCCCATTTTTTTACCTTCATTAGTTGTGAGCAGTGTGAAAGTAATGCCATACGATCCCTTGCCTTCAACGCGCCTTATCAGGTCTATGCCACCAAGAATGTTGGACCATTGATCATCTCCACCCATCTGCATGTTACAGCCGTATTTTTGGTTCAATACCAGGAAATCATAGCTCTGCATGAGCATATAGTTAAATTCAATAAAGGTAAGGCCTTTTTCCAATCTGGATTTGAAGCATTCGGCAGTAAGCATCCTGTTTACAGAGAAGTAAACGCCGATGTCCCTTAAAAAATCCACATAGTTTAGTTTCAGCAGCCAATCTGAGTTGTCAACCATTAAAGCTCTATCGCTTGAGAAGTCAATAAATTTTGAAAGCTGCACCTTAAAGTTGTCAGCATTGTGACGGATCGTATCAAGGGTCATCATTTTTCGCATGTCAGATCTGCCCGAAGGGTCACCGACCATCGCTGTACCGCTGCCTAGCAAGGCTATGGGCTTGTGACCTGCTCTCTGCATGTGGGCCATAACCATCATCTGTACAAAATGACCTACATGAAGGCTGTCGGCGGTGGGGTCAAAGCCGATATAAAAAGTCATCTGCTGTTTTTCGAGAAGATTTTTTATTTCTTCTTCATGAGTGAGCTGGGCTATGAAGCCCCTTTCTTTTAATACGTCATATACATTGTTCGACATGTTTGATACCTCATTGTTTTTTTTGTATTTTACCATACAAATAAATGCAATACAAGGATGGCATGAATCAGGTGCGGGGCTCGGGTGCAGGGTTCAGGTGCGGGGCTCGGGTGCAGGGTTCGGGTGCAGGGTTCAGG
>CAYGHY010000285.1:0-3764 GCA_964349435.1 uncultured Oscillospiraceae bacterium | reverse complement strand
GTGAACAAGATAAATTCGCTTTGGTTTTAAGTCATGAGCGAAGCGAATTTTCTTGGCACTTGATGAGATTATCACCCGCATTAATTGCTGTCAATACTATATAGGTTGAAAAAATGATTTAGCTAAAGTTTGACAAGAAAAATTGCCCGAAACCCTTTCAATTATCATATCAGGTTTCTGGCAATCATTATTTTACTTGTGTTCCCGTTTCACTTGCCGCGGCATACGCGAAAACCTTGATCGTAGCCCCTGCTATTCGCTTCGAAGTTGCCCCGGTAAGACGATTCGCAGGCGTGGACGTCTCCGAGCCAGCCGCCGCCTCTCCAGACCCTGACAGAGCCGCTGCTGCTATTTAAGACTTCTCCGTACCAGTCCCAGCACCATTCCCTTACATTGCCTGACATGTCATAAAGTCCTAACTCGTTGGGTTTCTTGCCGCCGACAGGTTTAGTTTTATTATTGTTCTTTTCTATCGCAGGCCACAGCCATTCTCCTGATAAGTATTTATCTCCGGAATTTCTCCAATACCATGCTGCTTCATCCGCTTTATCGCTTCCGCTGTATGTGTAACTCTTGCTCATCTGACCTCCGCCCGCAGCATATTCCCACTCCATTTCTGTCGGCAATCGGTAGCCATTAGCTCCTTCATTGACCGTTACCGTCCATTTTATATCATCGCTATCATTCATATTATTCGGGTCTTTTTTATTCCTGTCTATAATGTAATATGGTTTCAGGCCCTCTTTTACACTCCTTTTATTACAGTACTCGACACTGTCATACCAGCTTACCATTTCTACCGGCAAATTGTCGCCTTTGAATTCTGAGGGATTACTTTCCATTACTTCTATCCACTCTTTTTGAGTTACCTCATTTTTGCCGATATAAAAGTCCGATATTGTCACACTTTTCCCATATAAGTTGGACTTTGTATTTATAAAAGTCCCGCCTTTGACTAAAACAAACTCATCAAGCTTTTCTTGCGAACAAGCGCTGGCAACAACCATTATTGCTATCAGAAGGGTAATAAACAGTATTTTCATTGATTTATCTCCTTTAAACCGGTAAGAAAAAAGTAATATTCAAGCAGTATGTAGGTAAGTATCGTCAGGCAACTGTCAGGCGTCCGTCAGGCGCCCGTCAGTCACCCTGCTTGCAGGTAACCTGTTACCACACCGTTACGTTAGATCTCCCGCTACTTTGATATCCCTCCGTCGCAAAAACCTGGTAAGCCCAACTGCTTCCCAGATTCATTCCTTTACTCCTCCATGCGTTAACGTGGTTGCTAAAAGTGATTTTAACATTACTCCCGGTCGCTCTCTTCGACTGCCGGACACTCCAATACTGCGGGAAGGTTTTTGTGCCGTCAATGGAAGGTGCGTTGTATCGCATAGTCTGATATATGTCATATGTGCCCCCATCACTGCTCACAGTGCCCTTATGCGTTCCAGTAGGTCTATAAGTACCCCAGCTATCAACGATGTAATATTCTATGAGTGCGTTTCTCGTCCACCCGTAGAAAGTCAAATACCCATTGCCGGACGGAGCCCAGATACCGGCATTGTAGTTACATACCCTAGATGCGTTTCCGGTACCCCAGCCTTTACCGACAACAAAATTCCCGCAATTAGTCCAGGTAACACTGTAATTGCCACCAGCTCCGTTGACAGCGTTTACTGTCCCGCCACCATCGGTCCAATTTTGCCAATAGTCTGTGGCTGCATTTGCGGTTGCTCCAAACAAAAGGGTAAAAGTCATTATAATTGTCAAAAATACTGTCAAGAATCTCTTTTTTAACTTGAACATATACAACCTCCATAAATATTTCTGTTTGTCCTACTTACCTACATCCCGCTTGAATAGTACTTTTTTTATTATATGTATTTTGATTTGAAAAGTTAATCATGAAATTAAAGATAATTACAGGACACATCTTTGATTCGTGCAAAGCATTATCGTATTGTCCTGAGATTTTCTGAGCGGCAGGCTTTCATCTTCTTCATAGAGCACCATCAACACCTCTGACGGCATTAAGCTCCGGTTATTCCAATGGTTTACCTTCCGGCAGATCTGCCAGGTACCTCAAGGCAGCTTCCATGAGGCCTCCCGCTGCACCGAAATTCTCACTATGAGATGGATTGCAGCTTTTGTGCAAAACAGCTGCTCACAAATCTTCCAATAGCTTGATGCACTCAAGCGCAGGACCTTCTATAATATCACCTGTATAAGTGAATCGTGAGCCATGGCAGGGGCAGTCCCAGGATAGTTCTGCCGAATTCCATTTCAATTCGCAGCCTATATGGGTACAGGTGGTGCTGACGAAATGGTCAGCGCCGTCTATATCCTTGTAGACGCCTACCTTGCGGCCGCCTGTTTCGCTAATTGCAGCTTCGCCCTTTGGAGCATTAACCGTTTCCGCAGGCATATTTAGCTTACCGGAAATGTAATTTTTGGCTACATCTACATTTTCCACCACGAAATTCTTAACGGAAGCGACGGGGGTGAAGCGGGAGGGGTCATATACCGGCGCCCAGGAGCTATCACCCTTTAGAATCAGATCCGAAATAATTACAGCCGAAGCGGTGCCATTGCTCATGCCCCACTTGGCAAAGCCTGTAGCCAAATATATTCTTTTCCTGCCGGATGTCAGATGCCCTACTATCGGTATCCCATCCATCGCTGTGTAATCCTGAGCCGACCATCTGTAAGGCATATCAATGACATTAAAGTTGGACTGTGCGAATTGGCGGATGATTTCATAATGGTTGTGCAAATCCTTACCATGACCGGTTTTATGGTGTTCGCCTCCAACTATCAAAAGCTCGTCATCGCCGTCAGGGCATGAACGAAGGGTACGACCGGGATCTTCAGCACTAATATACATACCTTCAGGCAAGGAACCTTTTATTCTTGCTCCCATAAGATAGGAACGTTCAGGATAAATCCTGGTAAAATATAATCCGGGCAGGTCATAGAATGGGTAATGGGAAGCCAGGACAACGCTCGCGGCTCTGATTTTAGAGCCATTGTCGGTAACAACCGTATGAGGTTCACCTTCGAGAAACTTGACTGCACGCGACTGCTCTAAAATGAGGCAATCGTCTCCTGAAATTGTTGAGGCCAGTGCCAACAGGTACTTTCTGGGATGAAACTGGGCTTGATTTGTAAATTGCATAGCTCCAAGCACTTTAAAAGGCAGTCCAAGCCAATCTGTGTATTCGGCAGGAAGCCCCAATCTTACAGCGGCTTTTACTTCATCCTCGATTTTCTGAATATAATTTTCATCATTTGTGTAAACATAGGCGGATAATCTTTTATAGTCACACTGTATATTGTTTTCCCGGACAATATTTTCGACCAGATCGATTGCCGACTGATTTGCGGCTGCATACTGCTGTGCTTTTTCCTCTCCTGCGTTGTTAATCAGCTTTTCATATATCATATTATGCTGTGAGGTAATCTTGGCTGTTGTATGACCTGATACACCCTTCGCAATACGGTTTGCCTCAATAATTGCCACCCGGACACCTTTTTTCCGCAACAAGTATGCCGTAGTCAAGCCGGTAATCCCTCCGCCGATGATGGCAACATCTACCTCAATATCACACTCTGCCTTAGGATAGTTTGTATCTTCCGTAGAAGCGATCCAATATGAAACAGGTACACCACTAAGCTTGTTTTCTTTATCCATGCCGATTCCTCCGATTTATTCCAAAGCTTATTATGCTTGATAAGTATTTTTATAGGCAGCTTATATGATATAT
>CAYGHY010000284.1:0-3783 GCA_964349435.1 uncultured Oscillospiraceae bacterium | reverse complement strand
CAGAGCCTCGCATCACTCAGGCGATATTCGATACCGGTTGTGATCAGATAAGAATAGAGAGCAACAATGGTGGTCGCATCTTCGGTAACAACATCATTAAGAACCTGAGAGCGAAAAAACACAAATGTATTGTTCAGACCAGAGCAACGACGAAAAACAAGGAGACACGCATCCTCATGAAATCAGGATGGATCAAAAAACACTGTGTCTTTCTTCATGACGAAGACATTATCAAAGGATCCGATTACGACCGCTTCATGAAGTCACTTACAGGCTACAAGAAAGAAGGCGGGAACAAACATGATGATGCTCCTGACGGGATGACGATCCTCGCCGAATTCGTTGAAGATATCGGCTTGTACAAAGCGATAAATAAAAAAACAGTTGACAAGAGGGTCATTGGCTAAGGGAATAGTTGCTACATCTATATTTTACAAGAAACGTAAATATGGGAGTAAGAAACAGAGATGGCGCCCTTTACTTTGCTTCTGGCATAGACAATACCGGGATGTACAAGGATGCGGAAGAAACAAAACGCATCGTTGGCGGGATTACAGAGCAGGTCCGCAGGGCCGGGATGGTGATCGGTGCCGTGTTCGGGGCACAGACATTGGCTAGCTTTGGCCGTGAGATCATCAAAGTGCGGGGTGAGATGCAGATGCTGGAATCCTCCTTTGAAGTGTTACTTCGCGGCAGGGGCGTTAAAGCATTCCTTGACGAGATCAAGGCATTTGCTGTTGAAAGCCCGCTATCTCTTACTGGTGTGTCACAGGCTGCACAGACATTGTTAAGCTTCAATGTGGAAGCCGACAAGACAATCCCTATCATCAAGCAGATTGGTGATATCTCAATGGGTAATGAAGATCGTTTCAAATCACTCACCCTGGCATTCGCTCAAATGTCGTCAGCTGGGAAGCTGATGGGGCAGGATCTCCTGCAGATGATCAACGCCGGGTTCAACCCATTACAGGAAATATCAGAGAAAACAGGCAAGTCTATTTCTGTATTGAGGAAGGAAATGGAGACAGGCGCGATCTCCTCTGAAATGGTTGCCGATGCATTCAGAAGCGCTACTGCCGAAGGTGGCAAGTTCTACGGGATGACACAAAAGCAGGCCGACGGGATCAAAGGTTTGCAAAACCAGATCGAGGGAGCAGCGCAAGAGATGTTCAATGATCTTGGCAAGATGTCAGAGGGATTCATCACTGGAGCATACAAGGCTACAAGGTCACTTATCGAGAATTATGAAACCATTGGCCGGGCCATTGCCGGGCTGATCACTACCTATGGCGCTTATCGTGCTGCTGTGGTAGCTGTGACAATTGCAGAAAAAGGATGGACCATTGCATCGATGGCGCAGTACAAATGGCTTGTGATGTTAGAGAAAGCGCAGAAGCTTCTCAATATGACCATGCTCAAGAATCCGTTTGTTGCAGTGACTGTTGCCGTCGTTGGTCTTATTTCCGTTATTGCCACCTTCAGCGATCGCACCACCATTGCCGAGAAGGCACAGAAGAAGCTGAATGAGACACTGGAGGAAGCTACGAATCGGAAAGAGGCCCTCAAAACCAAAGGGAATGAGCTAATTTCTGTTATCAATGATGAGACTGCATCAGTTTACCAGCAGACAAAAGCATACAAGGAATTGATTGCCCTTCTCCCTGGGTTAAAAGGTAAAACGATTGGTGAAATCAAACAGATGGATCCTGCCGATATTGGGAGAATGATATCCGAACAGTCAGATCAAAGCGAGATTGACACCATCCAAGCGCAATATGATGAGCGAATCAAGAACATCGAGGGGTATCGCAGGAAAATCAAAGAACTCCAGAAATCCGGTGCAGATGATGCTACAATATCTTACTATCGTGAGCAGCTGGGCATCGCGCTTGAGGAAACAAGAGGGCTGAAAAAGCAGCTGGATGAGATTGCCGACCTGCAGAAAGAAGCATTTTATCAGGAGAACCCGGAAGCACGAAGAAGGGACCTGCAGTCACAGCGTGTAGCGTTACTTCAAAAAGAATCTGAGCTGCAGGAGAAGATCAAATCAGCGGGAGGCAACGATCTGGCCAGCGCCAATGACCGTATCGCGCTGAAAGCGATACAGAGTCAACTCGAGACAAACAAAGCTGCTCTGGAGTCCGTAAATGCGTCCACCGATGCTGCGATCATCAAGAATAAAGAGTACTGGAAAAGCGTGCTTGATGAAGCGACTGCAGCTCGTGACAAGCTGGGGACTGATCAAGTAGGTTCAGATGAATGGGAAAGGTTAACCACTCTCATCAATTCAGCAAGCAAGCAGCTTGATGTATATTCAACAAAGCTGAAAAATGTAAAGGATGACAGCAAGAAGCTGGCCCCTCGCGATGTGGGCACCGTTGAAGGTGTCGGGGCCGGTATTCTTGACAGTTTCATGTCATCTCCGGTGATAGATGATGCAGCCAGCAGGCAAATCGGTGAGTACTCTCAAAAGCTTCGTGAAAGTCTTGCAGGCATAGATCTTCAGGGTGTAGATATATTCGATGTTCTTACCTCTGACCTGTGGAATAAAGCATTCAGCGACCTTGATAAGATGGCCGTAGATGATATGATACAGCTCATTCATCAGCTGGAATTGCATTGGGCCAAACTGAAGCTGGATCCATCCGAGTTGGAGGCACTTCGTGACCGTATTGAGAAGATCACCGAAGAAATTGGCAACAAGAATCCTTTCAAAGGATTGTCAGAAGCAATCAGGAAGTTCAAAAGTGGTGATGGCGATTTCAAGGATATTGCCAAGAATGTAGGGGCATCTCTGGACCAGGTTGGTAGCATATTTGATTCTGTCACCGAAGGCCTCACAAAAATGGGTATGGCCGGTGATGAAGAATCACAGAAGATGCTGAAAGGCATTGGTGATATGATTGGTGGCGCAGCCACTCTTGCCAAGGGCATTGCATCGGGAAACCCTGCTGAGATTGTTGCTGGCGGTGTTCAGTTGCTCACCTCTGCTATTGAGGTTTTCGACAAGAAGAGCCGGGAAGCGAACAGGACAATCAAGAAAAACACTGAAGAGGTTAACAATCTTCAGAAATCATACGAGAATCTCGAAAGAGCAATATCCAAGACATATTCAACAAAAGCTGCCGCGCTCATTGAAGATGAACAGCGTGTACTCGAGCAGCAGAGGCGCTTGATCCAGGATAACATCCGTGCTGAGAAGTCAAAGAAGAACCCGGACGAAGAGATGATCAAGGAGTGGGAGAATGCACTCGAAGATATCAACGTTCGTGTTGAAGAGAACAGGGATCGGATGCTTGAGTCCCTTGTTGGCACCGATGTGATGTCGGCAATTGATCAGTTTGCGCAGGCTTATGCTGATGCATGGGCATCGGGTGAGGATGCAGCGAAGAAATCTGCAGATGTTGTAAAAGGGATCCTGCGTAATGCTCTTATCAACTACATGAAAGGTCAGTTGCAGCCAGAGGTGGAAGCAATCATGAATAAAATCGCATCATCGATGCAGAATGATGGCCGGATTGACTCGGCAGAGCAGAATGCGATCGATGCACTGGTGGCCGTACTCGACAATAAGGCTGCGCAGTATAAAGAGGAACTGGAACCATTGCTTGAAAAGGAGAAAAAAACGAGCGGGGTCACCGGTGAGCTCCAGGCCCAAATGACAGAGGGCACCGGCTCACAACTGGTGGGCCTGTGGAACATGACCGCGATGGATACCAGGGCTATCAAGGACCATCTGAAGAACAACCCCATCCCGGACATTACGAAGGAGTTCACATTGCT
>CAYGHY010000283.1:0-3784 GCA_964349435.1 uncultured Oscillospiraceae bacterium | reverse complement strand
TGACCGCACTGTGCTGTACATCGCGTATGCCTGCAGGCAGCTGCCTACGTTCCTATGGTAGTGCCAGGTAAGAAGTGCGACATCTCTGCGACTTTTGGCTTCATCCGCCATGCCCAGCCTCCTCGATCTCCCGGACCAATTCCAGCCATTGCGTCTTCCAGCGCTCCAGGGAGAAGGCGACCTTCACGGTCTCATAGCCTTTTTCTGCCAATCGATTTCTCAATTGGGTGTCTGTGATCAGCAGTTTCAGTGAGTCGGTCAGCGCGCCTTCCTCCGGCTGAATCAACAGCCCATTGTACCCGTTCAGTAGGATGTTGGTCAGTCCTCCTACGTTGGTCGCGATCACGGCACAGCCCGCAGCCATTGCCTCCAGTAAGGATAGTGAAGTGCCTTCGGAGCCGAGAGTGGGCACTACGGCGATGTTGTGGGCCTGGTGGATCTTCAAGCTGTCCGCCGGTTCGTAGCAGATGAAGCGAACGGCCTGGTTGTGTTCGAAGCGCGTGCGCAGCCAGTCCTCGTCCGGGCCTTCCCCCGCGAAGGTCACACGCAGGTTCGCATGGCACCTCATCGCTTGGTCTACGGCGTTCGCGAATAGCCGGGTTCCCCGGAAGGGAACGAAACGCCGGGCAAAAAGGATAGACAATTCTTCTCCCACTGCCTTGGGTGAAAAAGGCGGGATGTGGGAGAAGTTCGGGATGACGTGGATTCGGTTACCGATTTGGGCTATCTGGGTCCTGTACCAGTTGATAAAGTTATGGTCCACGCACACCAGGTGTTCGCAGTGCCGGTAGCGGTTGTATTTGACTAAAGTTTTTGTCGCGTTGGCAAGGATCGAGAGGATATTCCGCAAATCGGACAATCGGCCAGCTTTTGGGACGTCCCAAGCGACGCCGTGCTGGATGGCAATGGAATGGCTGAACCGGTGCGGGATGATGAGATAATCCGTTGCGAAGATCAATAGGTCTTTTTTCAGATCCGCCTCCTGAGCCGCTGCACGGACCAAAGCTCTGGGAGTAGTTTTGGCGTTTGACTTCCCGGACGCCACTCCAACAATCCGTGCAGAATTCAACCTGCGCTCGAAGGGAACGCTGCTAATCTGATAGAGGTGCGTGGGGTGTCCCGCCTCGTGAAGGCATTCTATCAGGCGGGCTAGGTAGGTCTCAATTCCACCGATGACAATACACTTTCCGGATTCATCCAGGAAACGGTGTGCGACAATTCGGACGTTTATGGACATTCTTTTTCCTTCTTCATTCTCTTCGTAACATTTTGTCTGCGCGCATTGATAAGTTTTCCAAGGAGTTCCGCCGGCTTTTTCTCGATCCACCAGTATCGCCATCGCGTACCGCATAACAGCATGCCAAAGTATAGCACGAGTGTCGTATCAATCAAGAAACTGGAGGAAACGAATAGCCGGACGAAGATGTACAGACCAAACAAGCTGAGGAAGGCTCTGTTCTCCTGATTGAGAATCAATCGTCTGGTAATCCAGAAACCTGATGAGAACAACACTATAGGCCCGGCCAACAGTCCAAAATCCAGCAGGATTTCTAGGAAGAGGTTGTGAGTGTAGACGATTTTGGGGTTGGTCTGCCGCAGGATAAGCCGGTCCGCTAACAGTCCGTTAAACTGGATGCCATTCTCCCGAATCCCCTGAAAAGCGGCTGCATACCCCTGCATACGATTTTTAAAACTAAAGATGCTGTTTTCTCTCAGTGAGGCAACCGCGCGGCTTTCAATGTTCAATCTGTCTAGTAGATCTCCCAGCCGTCCAAAAATCTCACGCTGGAACAGTACAACGGATATGATAAGCAACATGTTCAACAGCAGTAGAATTCCTTTGTGCCGTCGGTCTTTTAGGTTCAGCAAGAGGACAAGCATATATCCGGTATAGAGGAAGATCAGCGTCTGCCGCCCCCCCCAGAGCGAAAGCAGGAGCACCGCGTGGGCATATAGGAGGTAGGCCCATCCAAGACGTTTCTTCAGGCTGAGGTACACCATCAGCATGCCCAATAGGCTGATCCGCGTGCCCCAGTTCATCTCATCATGCAAAGGTATAAAACCTGCGAAGAAGGATAGGACCATCAGGGCACTAGTCAGAACAAGCAGGTTTCTCCCACGGTACAGCAGCCCGTCAAGCGATTCTGACCGTCTGATCACGACTGCGGCGGGGATGTAGATGGCGGCGATGGCAAGCATTTCCATCGCATACTCCTTGTAGTAAGGGAGGACCTCCGGGAAGACCGCAAGGTTGAGGGCATAGATGGACAAGAAGATCAGTTCTCCCAGCACAGTTCGGGCAAGTTGCTCTGGATGTCTGAGAAAGTAGGGGAGCAACAGGCACAGCCAAATTAGCAGACAGCCATATTTTGCATATCCAGCAAGAAAAGTCCCCTGGAGGAACACCTCTGCAGAGAGGAATAAGTGGGAGAAAAAAATGGAAAGGATGAATAGGATGGCCGGCCTGTTCTCATCCAGAAGAAAGGAGATACGTTTTGCTTTCATCAAAACTTCCTTACTTGAGTGATTCATGAGTTCTCTTAAGTATTTTGACTTGGAGTGTTCCAGCCTCTGTCAGGCTGGAGAGGGTGCAGCTATATAAAAAGATCATCTTCTCACACTCTGTTTGATTAACCTGTCAAGTGCTGATTTTGCTTTGAGTATCAGGGAGTATGGAATATATGATGACATATAGCAAGCTACTGCGACTGCATAACTTCCCAAGCGGAAAGCCCTTGTGGCATATTCACGCGCAATCTTGTGTTCAGAGTTTCTCAATGCTTTTTTTGAGATGGCAATCATCATACCTGATATTCGTGTTTTATACTCTGCATTACTCAGCTTCTCGCTAAACAACTTATTGTGTTTATTAATTACGTATTGATAGGCATCTATGTATTTGTTAGTATTATTAGAAATTTGCGCAACAGTGCTGTCATTATTGTATTGGGCACTTGGTTCTTTGACAACTCCAACTTTGGATATTTGACATAACCTTATCCACATCTCATAATCCTGCACAGCTTTTAATGCTTCATCAAACATACCTGCATTGAGAAAGACAGCTTTCTTTATCATCACACTTGTAGTAGACCCTATGTTGTTTCGAATCAGTATCTTTTTTGAATTATCATATTCTGCTGTTGGAACAAACCTAATAATCTTTCCCGTATCAACAAAAACAGAGTTGTATGCAGTACATACCAGCCCAATCGAGTTATCATCTTTAAATAGCTTCACTTGACGTTCAATCTTTTTACTATGCCACTCATCATCATCATCAAGAAAAGCAATGTAATCATTTGTAGTTGCATTTACTCCAACATTACGTGCATGGTTCCCCCCCTGTGCTGGATCAACAAGAATATATTGAACAGATAAATTCTCAATTTGCATCTGTTTCATCATTCTGTCAGTGTCACTATCAAAACCATCCGATACAACAACTATCTGACTGCATTTGTACGACTGGGTCAATGCAGAGTTAATCGCATGTTTTAATTGACTACATCGCTTATGTGTTGCGATAACCACACTTACCTTAATATCGTTCATTCTATAACAACCCTTTATCAACATTATTCGAAATAATTATTTTCGCTATTTCAAATTTACTTATCTTTACTAGATCAATGGAAAGATCATACAATTTAGTTTATTTTCATATGTGCGACAGCCATTTTGTAAATTGTCCTAATTCTTTGGGGAATTAGATGCTTAGCGGATAGAATTAGTCTTTGTTTACTAGAATGTCTTTTCCAATAATGATTGAACTGATTGTACC
>CAYGHY010000282.1:0-3803 GCA_964349435.1 uncultured Oscillospiraceae bacterium | reverse complement strand
CGTCTGCACTGTTGACCTTGCGTGACGATGAGCCGGGTGCGGATCGGGTAGCTGAACTGTTGGAGCAGGCCTGGCGGGGAGAAGGGACGTGTTGTGCCTGCTTCATGACTGCGATGGAATTGCTCTACCGCGTTTGGAAGGACGAAGGAGAACCTGCGGCACGGCTGGCCTACGAACAGGCGCAGTCGTTACCCATTGTCTGGATACACGAGAGTCCGGAATTGCTGGAGGCTGCCGCCGAAATCAAGGCAAAGCACCGCTTATCGTTAGCAGACGCCTGGATTGCGGCGACGACCCTTCTGCGCAACGGGATTTTAGTCCATAAAGACCCGGAGTTCAGCAGCGTCCATATCCAGCAGGAAGCCCTGCCCTTCAAGTAGAGAAAGCGGCGGAGCAGCTGCGAAGCGGGGAACTTGGGCGCATTTTGGGCAAAGCGCCGAGATTTACGGCACGCTACCTGCTGCAACGCCTGTATTTACTCATGATTGGACAGGTCGGACCATAGGATTATCAATCCGATATTCCAAAAACGATCCGTTACGGTAACGCTTGCAACGGGAGTTTTTATGTACGCAGCGCCCTCCGCTATGCTGAAAGTTAATCCTTATGTACCCTTTTGTGAAAATCATGAATTTATCCGCTCAAAGGAGAATCGCATGCAAGCTCGTATTGTTATCCCGTTGGCTCTTATGGGGCTGTTTTCAGTGGGTATTGCCTATGCGATGACAAGCATACAAGCAAAAAATCTGGCGATTGCCGCATATAATGGACACACTGATGACCTAGTCAAATTGGAATATGCGGCGAAGTCAGGGGATACTGCAGGCCAGATGTGGTTGGGTACCTACTGGGATGCAAAAAAAGGCTACGCGAAGGCGATATACTGGTACGAGAAGGCAGCTACTCAGGGAGATGCCAAAGCGGAAAATAGCCTAGGGGTTGCCTATGCGAACGGCCAAGGTGTGCCGCAGGATTACGCGAGGGCGAACTACTGGTTTGAGAAGGCGGCAGATCAGGGATATGTCGAGGCGGAAAATAACCTAGGGATTGCTTATCACTATGGCCAAGGTGTGCTGCAGAATTATGCGAAGGCTGAATACTGGTTTGAGAAGGCGGCAGATCAAGGATATGTCGAGGCGGAACGTAACCTAGGGGTTGCCTATGCGCACGGTCAAGGTGTGCCGCAGGATTATGCGAAGGCTGAATACTGGTACGAGAAGGCGGCAGATCAGGGATACGTTAAAGCAGAGTACAACCTAGGGAATGCTTACTACTGCGGCCAAGGTGTTCCAAAGAATTATGCGAAGGCAAACTACTGGTTTGAAAAAGCGGCAGATCAGGGATATGCCAAGGCGGAATACAACCTAGGGTATGCCTACTACTACGGCCAGGGCGTATTGCGAGATTATGCGAAGGCTGAATACTGGTTTAAGAAAGCTGCAGCTCAGGGATATGCCAAAGCAGAATACAACCTAGGGGCTATCTACTATCAGGGCCAAGGTGTTCCCCAGGATACGATGACTGCTATAACGTGGTGGAAGAGAGCTGCTGCACAAGGCGGTCCTGCAGGAAAGCAGGCACAACATATGATTAACATTGCTGAACGTGGATAGGTAGATTTGTCATTTTCAAGCAACCATTGAGGTACGAGACGCAATAGGAAAAATGATGGCTTCGAAATTTTGTACCGGAATGGAGAATGGAATGAATAATCGTATCGTTATCTCATTGGTGCTCATTGGGCTATTTTCTGTAAGTAATGCCTATGCGATGACAAGCATGCAGGCAAAACAGTTGGCGATGGCGGCATACAAAAGAGATACAGTTGACTTAATCGCATTAGAATCTGCGGCAAAGTCTGGGGATTCTAATGCTCAATTTTGGTTGGGTGCCTATTGGATTGCAAAAAAAGACTATGCGAAGGCGAACCAGTGGTTCGAGAAGGCGGCAGCGCAAGGGAATGCCGATGCGGAAAATAGCCTAGGAAATGCCTATTACCACGGTTACGGCGTATTTCAGGATTACGCGAAGGCAAACTATTGGTACGAGAAGGCGGCAGCGCAAGGGAATGTCGATGCGGAAAACAATATTGGAAGTGCTTATGCCGAAGGCCAAGGTATGCCACAGAACTATGTGAAAGCGATCCACTGGTACAAGAAAGCGGCAGAAAATGGAAATGTTAGTGCGGAATACAATATAGGGGTTCTCTACAACTACGGTCACGGCGTGCCGCAGAATACGAAAACAGCCATAAAATGGTGGAAGAAAGCAGCTGTACAAGGCGGTGAATATGGGGAAATGGCACAACATGATATTAATGCTGTTGATGGTAAGGTTTCTTCAGAATCAGATCATTATCTTTCTTTAGTTGACCTTTTCAAGGCGTCACCATACGCAAACAAGGGGAAAAAATATCACATATATTTTTCCAAGGTTGTTCAGTCAATATCCAAACATGACGACCTTCTTGACTTTCAAGGAAGTTATTATATGGCCAAATTCAAAGGATATGCGCCTCAAAAAGGAGATTTCATATCAGGATATTGCTATGGTCTTGGGGCAACCCAATATCAGTCGGTGACAAATGAATTGGAAGTGGTCCCACATGTACTATTTTACCAATTCAATGCATATAACCTTGGCACGCCATACGGTCAAGAAATGTCAATAACACTACTAAAAGAACAGATATTTGAAGGAATGTCTGAAATGTCATCAACTGACACTGAATCTAAGGCATCGATATCTGCCTTACATTCCTTGGCGACACTTTCTCCTAATGCTGCGGATAGGGCTGTTATGAGGAACAGAGGTCAGCGGCTCTTCCGGAACGCGCCGTAGTGCTCCGCCTGTAACCGCGTAGCGGTTCAGGGGAGAGTGAACCATTCCGGGGGCCGGGGAGGTAACCAAGCAATTAGGGTAAGCATTTCCACACTTCTACGTGTCTGCAGGAAAGCCAATGCCGTTAGACCATGGGAAACGGATCATTGACTCCAGCCCCCGGAATGATTCACTCTCCATCTTAACTTCCTATGTCTCTGACCCATTGAATTGCTGAAGCATGTAATCCAAGTCCTGCAAAAAATCCTATAATTCCGAGAACAATAGAAGCATCGTGAGAAAACATTGTGCCGATTAAATACCCTATGATGCCCCAACAAATACTGAGTGCCAAGGAGACAATCATTGCTAATGGTTTGAAAAGAAGGCAGAACAGCAGCACAAAAAGAGATAATCCAAAATAAATCCAACTAGTTAGTACAAAACCAATAGCTGCCGATATGATGACAATTTCAATAAACAATATCCCGGAATTATCCTCGTTGAATTTTGCGTTTGTCGCCCCCTTCCTAACGTCGTTATGATTCATAAAATAACCCCACTATTGTTAGAATCAGTCATACCACTTAACACATTGCCGTATAATCTTTTTATATTCTTGCTGTGTTTGTGATTCTGTTTCTTTTGAAACTCTTCTTTCAACACAGTCTAAAGCTTTTTTATTTGTTTTCCCATCGGTTAGAACCTGGCCCAACCCGTTGACCATGATGTGATCATATTTACCGTGATATGGCTTTGCACTCTTTATACACTTAGCGATTATGCCATCGCTATACATGTAGCAAGTGGGCTTTTCATAAGAAAACTTGTTCCATAAATTGATAAAAACCGTTCCGTTATTTTCTTTTGATGATTTGACATCACTACAAGTTCCAAATTCTGGAGTTACATTGTATTTGCCATCAGCGTTTGTGGTGACGAAAAAATATTGATACGGGCAGGCAGTACCGCCGCCATTATTC
>CAYGHY010000281.1:0-3811 GCA_964349435.1 uncultured Oscillospiraceae bacterium | reverse complement strand
TTCCTCTCCCTTAAGAAAAGGAATACCATCAGCAGCAGGATGCACACTATGATCCCGTACATCCATGCCATGGCAGACGCAAAGCCGTATCCGCGGGTAGCTGAAAACATATTTGTGTAAATCAGGCTTATAATATCATTCTGATCACTGTTAGCCAGCGACACCACCGTATATACGGCATTGAGCAAGAGCATGGGCTTTATAGTAGGCAGTGTAATCTTCCAGAAACATTCCCAGCCGGATCCTCCATCCATTTTAGTTGCTTCATATAAGGTCGCATCTACTTTCTGCAAGGCCGCAAGAAAAATCAAAATTTGTACGCCGGAGTACCAAAGTATAAGTATGATTTGCCCAAACAAGCCTCCAATCGGTTCTGCCGCCCATTGTGGCAATAATGTACCCAAAATACCCATAATTAGTGATTGGTTCATAATAGGCACAGTTGTCGCACCCTGCTCAACAAGCTCCGCCATTACAGGCCCGCTCACAACAATCACAGGCAGGAAAAACACTGTCCTGAACATTCCTTTGAACCTTATCTTCCCATTTATCAGCAAGGCAATAATGAGTGCGAACACCACAATCACAGGAGCCCTTAAAAGAGTATTCAGTATGAATGCCAGAAGCCTCTCTACAAAAAACATATCCTTAAGCCAAACGTCTCTGAAATTGTTCATTCCTATAAATGTAAATTTTCTCCCGGTCGGCATCAGCCTGATATTATTAAGGCTAAAATAGAAGGATTGAACAAACGGCCAGAAGACAAATGTCATAAAGCCTGCTATCCAGGGCGCTATAAAGAGATATCCATACCATTGGTCCTTATACTTTTGAGCCTTTTCAATTCTTTTCATGTTTATGACACTGTTCATCCTGCATCAACCACCTTATATGATTTAGATCCAATGTCCAGTCCACCTGCAGTTACCGGCGTTTTGCCGAAATTTATATATAATGCCACGCCGTTGCTGTAATCTATTCTGGCAACATCCTTGTGTCTGACGTGCTTCACAATATAGGCATCCACTACTTTATCATTGACCGCCTTCAATTCATCATAGCAGCGTTTCAGGGTATCACGGTACCGCTCAAATTTTGAAGAATATATATTAGATGAATTAGTATATTGCAGCCTGGCAGGATCCTCCCAGGTTATATAAAATGAAGGATAGATACCGCTTTCCAGCAACTTCAGCAGGAACTCATTCTGGTTAGCCTGGAAATTGGCATATTTGGAATACATGGGTATAATACCTTTGAGTGCTATAGCAAAGAAAGGTATATCCTCATCTGTAAAGATGTAGTCTGAGGACTCGGTAGGCATATCGACAATAGCGGCCGTATACTTCCACAGATAGGAGAATGGCTGCTCCAGAAGCAGATTGCTCTGCCGGTTAAGCTGTGAAATGGCAGCCTCATATGCTTCAGCCGTTGAAATGCGGTCTTGAGCCTCATCCTTGTACGAGTATGAGAAAAGAATATTAGAAATACCGCTTATCAGGAAGCTGTCAAATCCGTTATCCTGAAATGATTTCATGCTATCTGCCAGAATTTGTGCCGATTTTTCAGGCAGCAGATAGTTGAATACAGGATAGACCCTTTTGTACACCTCTTCTACATATACGCGTTTATTCAATTTTTTCACTATGCTGAAAGACGAATTCATATTTTCGCCAGGATTGAGCCTCAGTGCATCATTTGCCAGATAAAGCTCCACACCCAGTGCCTTCATTTCCTTCCGGAGCTTTTTTATACCCTTATTTCCGCCAAGACCCTTTTCAACATCTAATGAGTAAATTGGAAGTCCGCCAGATATGCCTCCCTTTTGCCAGCCCTTGTAAATGGGAAGAATGTTTGCCACCCCATCCCCTTTCAAAGTCTTGATAATATCACCTGCATTCTGGGCGGAGGTCATTTTTACTGTTCTTTTAAATAGCAGCCAGTTTTTCTTTTCTGCTCCCAATAGATCAATTCGCAGTTTGAATTCGTTATCTTTTCTTGAAATCAGCGAATTATCCAGCAAATAATCACGGTATCTTTTGGCGAGCCCCGTATAGTTTGCCTCCTCGCCGGTTACAAACTCATAGCGCAGTTTGATGTCAAAATCGTTTCTCTTTTTCTGCCTCACCACAATTGTACCGGTCGTTTTGCTTGTTGGCTGGTTGTACACCTGCCGATATATGAATTTTGCCGATATCCAGTCATACTGCGTGACAGCGCCATTGGGATAAGCTTCAATTTTAGCACTGTAGCCGCCTTGTTCTATAATGCCGAGATATCCTATTTCCGAGTCTGCATGCACCATCCCGAATACGGGAGCGAGTATCTTTTCAGGATCAGTTACGGGCTGCATATCTTCAAACAGCGACAAAACAGCAGGGTCATCAATACCGATATTACCTCCATACACCATCTCAGAGTAAGGCTGCTTGAACATTCCGTGATTATTTTCCAGATAAATCAAGGCCCCCGGGCCATCCGGAATAAACATGTAGCCCTTCCTGTTCCCAAGCTTTGAGTATCCGAGAAAAGGGTACACATAGAAGCCGGCTACCTTGTGCTTCTCACCGTCTTCAACAATTTTATCCTGAGGGATTTCCGCCGTAAAGCCGTTTTGTGTCAATGCTACGTGCAATTCATAGGCAATCTTCAATTCACTGTATTCAATCTTCGCACTGAAACCGTTTTCATTGATGATTACTGTTATTTGGGGGTTTTGCGTAAACATATCAGCCCTGTAAATAACTATATTAGTATCCGTCAGATACTCCATCACCACTCCTGATTTCATAAAATTCTGCCAAGACTTGTTATCCTTATCATCAGCCTGAGCGACGGTAGAATACATAACTGCGCCTGTATTAATATCACGGATGATGACAGAAAGGGTTTCCTCCATAAAGTACATTTGCAGAGTGTCATTCTGCGCAATCAATCGGTGTCCTTCTATCATACCTTTGGGATTGGCGATAAACCGGACTCTTTCAGCCGCTTCATTGCTGTTCGCTGCTTGTACGGCAGCGGCAGCGGATGGTTTTTCAATGGCCTTACTGACTTCTGCGTACGAAACCGGAGCTGCTGTCAATATGGAAAGCACCAAAAGCAGAATCAGTATTTTCACAGATCTAACGGTTTTCAACACGATATGCCACCTCTCCCATGATTGATGAAACAAAATCAATAACCTGCGAAACAAGAACATAGATGATAAACAGGACCAAAACTGCAATAAGCATCGTAAACAATGTGTAGAAAATGATTTTAATCGTTTGCCGTATTGAGTAGTCATTTACTTCCTTGATCATTATAAAAACAAGAACAGCCGTCCAGGAATATGCTGCAAAATCAGCAAAGCTCAATATAAATTGCTCATTTAGTGTGAGTACATTGCTGATAAGAATAGCAAAAGGCTTTATTAAAAAATATGGAGCAAACGAGTATATAAAACCACAGAATATCTGCTTGAAGGTCCCTTCGCCGTCATTTATAGTGCAAACCAGATAATTGCAGATAACCGTCAGCAGGAATACTCCGAATATGTAGCAGACATCTGTAAACAGGTCGAAGCTTCCTTCATGAACAGTCCTGAAAACAAAGCCTAATGCATATTTATCCAGCACATAAAGTACAAAGAATAGAAATATCAATACCGATGCGGATAAGTAACCGACCTTATTTTCCCGCTTGATTCCATAATAGCCATCCATCGGGTGTCTGATGAAATGCCATACAAAATTGACCTGTCTGATGAGTCTGACATTTCCAACCGCGGCGAAGAAAGCCCTTACAGGTTTTAGGAACCTGTATCTCC
>CAYGHY010000280.1:0-3822 GCA_964349435.1 uncultured Oscillospiraceae bacterium | reverse complement strand
AATTTAAGGAGTATACGATTATGCGCGCCGCACGCACCCACACCATACGGCAGCCGAATAAATCGACGAGAAATAATTCTTACTGGCGGAAGAATTGCAGATCGTCTTAGCAGTTTTTTGCTTCACATAACCTCTTGACGTGTTGTTGCTTGCACTGGCTCCATTTCGGCATTCATTGGGCATGAAGAATCCACATCAAAAAAAAAGATTTAGAATAACCTATGCCATCAATTGGCACACAACAATGCTATCCTATTATTTTTAATCGAAAGGAAATATTTTCTGCCTTACAGGGCTGTCACATAACAGGAAAGTCCGTAGGGCCAAAAGGATGATGGAGCTATTTTATGAGTACTACAAGGATGACCGCCAGACTTGTCTCCAGAGCAAAAACGCTGCTTACAAAACTGCTTCCGCTCAAAGATGACTGGAGTTTGCTTAATGCGGCTGAGTTGGTATACGCGATTCAGGCAGAATGCCGTTCATGCAGCGATGAAAAAAGGAGGGGAGGTCTGGAAGACCTGAACATGTCCCTGCAAAAATGGTTTGTCCAGGCGAGAAAGTCACAGCCAAGCACAACCATTCTTGGAAACTTGTTTCGCAAATATCATTTTAACCAGAGGGAGCAGGAAATTCTTATCGTTCTTATTTTGAAAAAAACGGGACTTCTTTCTACTCATACTCATATGAATATAAACGATATTTCAGATCTCCAAGGGTTTCTCAGCAGAAGCAGCGGCGACCGTTTTAGAATATTACAGTTATTACAATCCAACAGTAAATTGGTGAAGTCATTTTTGATAGAAGTGGAAAGAGATAGTTGTATTGGTTTTCCTTCGGTAAATATTTCGCCTGAATTGGTCCAGGCAATTGTTGCTAAGAAAGACTCCTTTGATACCGCGTGGTCGGTTACGACGGAAGAAGAGTTGTATTCAAAGCTCAATATCCTTGTCAATCTATACAAGGATCGTTCGGAGTGGGCTATTAGTGGTATGGACATTGATGAATTGGGTCATGGAAATAATGGGCAGAATATTGAACGACAGGAGCGATTTCTCCAGGCCACTCTTGATCGGAATCCGACTTGGAAATTGAATAAGCAATTGGCCGGGCTGCGCAAATACGAAAAGCGTATTTTTCTTTTGCTTCTGGGGAAAGAGTTAGGGCATATTGCCAATATCGATGTCTTCACGGGTAAAGGTCTTGCTGGCGCTGTCAGTGAATCTCATCACGAGGTGTCGCGTTCGTTGCAGTTGCTCAAACGCAATGGGAAACTCCGGAAGAAGAAAATAATCAAGCCCTTTTATATCAGCAATCTGGCACAAGAAGATGATGCGATTCTTTTTGAGACGGAATTCGAGCTCGATGACGATATTCTCAAGGAATTGAAGATAAAGACTCAGCGGAAGCATGAAATACAATCTCGTAAAGCAATGGTGAAAATGAACCAATTGGTTCTCCACAAAGACGTTCAAGAATCCATTCAGATTGCCCTTTCGCAAATCACGAATCAAGACAAGTTATTCCGGCAGTGGGGACTGGGTAAAAGTATCCGCTACGGGAATGCAGTAACGTTACTTTTTTACGGCCCTCCAGGGGTGGGGAAAACAGCATGTGCAGAAGCCGTCGCCTCTGAACTGGACCAACCCATTCTGGTGGCGGATTACTCAAAACTCCAGAATTGCTATGTTGGCGAAACGGAGAAGAATATCAGTAAGATATTTTATATTGCTCAGAGGGAAAAGGCGGTATTGTTTTGGGACGAAGCGGATGCGATGTTTTATGACCGTGAATGGGCCCGGAATTCATGGGAAGTGCGTAATGTGAATGTGCTTCTTCAGGAGCTGGAGAAATTTGAGGGGGTGTGCATATTGTCAACAAATCGCAAGGTATCGCTCGATAAAGCGTTGGCGAGACGAATTACGATGAGGCTGGAATTCAAGCCGCCGACGACTTCAATGGCGGCAGCGATTATTCGCAAAATGCTTCCCAAAACAATGCTGCTTGATAAAAATATCGATTATGAAAAACTCGTAACGGACGGGTTAACCGGCGGACAAATCAAAAATATAATCCTCAACGCATCCCGTAAAGCGGTGTGTCGCAGTTGTGATGCGAAAGTCAGTATGGATGACTTTGTGTGGGCGATGGATAAAGAACGCAAGGATGAAGTGGATGGGAATCATTTACCCATCGGATTTCATGTTCGTTGAATTTGCTAGGGAAATCCGTTCCGGCAAAGTTGATCTCATGGCGGAGTTTGGAGTATGAAATATCAGTGCTCCGCCTCATTACGCTCATCATCAGCCCTCTATTATCGTCATAGTATACGCCGCCATTTATACATGAAAAAGCGTTCTATATCTGCTCTGATCTTAGCAATGAGGAAATATCAGTTATTTGCGGCAGCGACGCAGTAACACCAATCCACCAATAGCCAGCACACTCAAGCTTGCAGGTTCTGGGACTTTGGAGGCAACACGGAATCCTGCGCTGCTGAGCTCGGTGGTCGGGTAGGTGCCGAGTCGGTACGACGAGGTAAGGCCGATGTCAGTATATATGTACGCCCCGCCCCGCAAACAGCGAGTGGCATTGATATCATTGCTATAGCCATAGTTACTTTCCATCCACTCAAGAACGTTGCCCATCATGTCAAACGTGCCGTTGAGTTCTTCGGAGCCGCTCCCTACAGCCCATGGGCCTATAGGATCAGTCGCACCATTGCCGCGGTAGTTCCATCCTGTCCCGCTGGTTCCGTTACCCTGTGTCAGACTCTCACCGGACTTCGTAGCATAGGTTTGGAATTCGCCATGGACATTCCTATAGGCCGCAAATCGCCACTCAGTCTCACTCGGAAGGTAATATACGGCGTCCTTGTGGCGATAGAGATTCACGCGGTCTTCGGAGTTCCACGCGGTCATCGTGTAGTCGCTTGTTCCCTGCGTGCCGGTGAAGTTGTACGCGGCATGGTGACCCGTCGATGTGTTCAGCCAGTTTACGAACTGCGCCGCTTCGTACCAGCTCACGTTGTTCACCGGGACGTTCACGCTCGTGAAGTAGGGATCCGAATTATATGCCCCTGACGGATCGCCCGTGACCGGTACGCCCAACTCGGTCTTGAACTTGTTCCACTGGTCGTTGGTGATCTCGTAGACACCCATGCGAAAGTCGTCGAGGCCATACCTCCAGCTTCCTGAAATCGTTACAAAATCAATATCAAATTGATTAGCTCCCGTACCGAAGGTGTCCGCAATTAACCCACTACTCAGTATCATGACTGATGCCAATACAACAAACATTTTAACGTTCATTATTCTTTCCTTTTACTATTCAATGAAGAATGTCAGTTAATTCTGACAACGCTGCAGCGCCAGACCGCCGGCTTGAGAGACAAGGATAATTAATGACCGCCATTCCACAAAAACCAGATGTGTACTTGTCTGACTCATCGTTAGCGGTTGCCGTTCATAATCACAATTCAAATAATAGAATTTGACTGTGTCATTTGAAGGCACGGTAAATTAAAATTTATTTTCATGGGGTATGCCACGATCTGGCACAGTCCTTCAGTAACATATCCTGAAGAATCAAGGAGTTCGGGATGACAAAAAAGCCGGGAAACAAAATGAAATCCTCGCCTACAAAATCTGATCCTGGTAAGGAAGTCAGCAAGTTCCGCAGCCGTTGGCGGCACGTCGCCAAGATTGATGAGCTAATAAAGTCAGGCTGTGCTCCGGATTGTGGTGAGTTAATGAAACAACTGGAGGTTTCCCGCCGAACGGTAATGCGGGATATCGAATTTATGAAATATGACCTTGGAGC
>CAYGHY010000279.1:0-3824 GCA_964349435.1 uncultured Oscillospiraceae bacterium | reverse complement strand
TGAGAGGTGAGAGGTGAGAGGTGAGAGGTGAGAGGTGAGAGGTGAGAGGTGAGAGGTGAGAAGTGAGAAGTGGGAGGTGAGAGGTGAGATCCGACATACGGCTTCTAGCTTCCAGAATGCCAGGCAGATACCATTGATACTGAAGGAGAAAGTATGCAGTCACTCACAGTAAATGAGAGTAACTCAAATTTAAAAATTGAAAAGTATATTCAGGTCAAATACCCCGGCTTATCATACAGTACACTGCAGAAGGCTTTCCGCAAGAAAGACATTAAGGTAAATGGCAGAAGGGTCGGCAGAGATTATATAGTCCTGCCGGGAGACAAGCTGGAAATATATATCGCAGATGAGATGCTTGCCGGATTAGCCGGATTAGAAAACGGCACCGAAGCCAAACACAGGAAAAGCTTTACTATTATCTATGAGGATGACAATATTCTGCTTGTGAACAAGGAACCGGGCATATCTGTGCAGCCTGACCGCGTAAAGTCGCAGCAGACATTGATAGAACATGTCAGAGAATATCTTCGGAAAGAGAAAGGATACCAAAATAGCTCAAATTTCCAACCGGCATTATGCCACAGACTGGATCGCAACACAGGTGGTCTTCTGATTTTCGCAAAAAAACAATCAAGCCTTAATTTCATGCTGGAAAAACTTGAAAACCGTGAGATAAGGAAATACTACCAATGTCTGGTTGCAGGCAGGATGGAAAAGTCAGAAGCTCAGCTCAAAGCTTATCTCTGGAAGGATGCCTCAAAAAGCCGGGTTTTTGTAAGCGATAATAAAACAACAGGTTCTCAGATAATTGTCACAAACTATAAAGTAATTGAATATCATCCAAATATTGACATAAGCCATCTTGAAGTTGAACTTGTTACCGGACGCACCCACCAGATAAGGGCTCATCTGGCGTATATCGGTCATCCCGTAATAGGTGACGGCAAATACGGAGCAAATGCCATAAACCGTTCCTTCGGCCTTAAACATCAGGCGCTGTGGGCTTGCAGGCTTCATTTTGCCTTTACGGAAAGCAGCCCGATGATGAATTATCTAAACGGCAAAATGTTCTGTGTGGACCCAGGCTTTAATATCTATTTGTCACAAAAATAGTACAGGCTCCGTCGTAAATTCTTTGCAGCACCCTATTGACAGCACATGCGGCTGCCGCTCCGAAAGCTGAACAGCCGCATATTGTTATGCTTTCATTCGTTTATTATGCTACCGTCCTATAAACTGCTGAACCAGTATCTTTCCATATGTGGCATTGTCTTCGATGCCAATACCGGTAATTGCAAACCCGGAGTTGAGAATATTTTTTTTGTGGCTGTCCGATGCCATCCATGCCTTGAATGCACCTTCCACGGTTTTATTTCCTGCGATATTTTCACCGGCTGACTTAAAGGCATTATCAAAATGTCTCATCATATCGAATGGTGAACCATAGGTAGGTGATTGATGTGAAAAATAATTGTTTTCAGTCATATCCTTCGCTTTGGTTCTTGCAGCTTTCATCAGGTTATCCTCAATGGAAAGCTGTTCCAGCCCCTTATCGGCACGAGCCTTGTTGACAAGCTCGAGCAGCTTTTGCTCGTCCTGTGAAAGAGCCGCGTTGATTGCTGCCGGCGTCGAACCCTTGGCCGGCGCGGTTTTCCCTTTTGCCTTGTCCTTAGCTTTGTCGCCTGGCTTGCTATCTGGCTTATCCTTGTTGACGGCTACATCCGTATCTTTGGTTTTAGCAGCAACCGGTGCAACTATCTCATTTTCAAGCTTGATGTATCTGCCATCCACTGCTCCTACTATTCCATTGCCTACATCATATACTGCATACCAGTTACCCAGTTTCCCGATAACAGTCACAGCCTGACCTTTTTCAAGCTTGCAGATAGACGGAAAGCTAGTAGAGGGACCCTCTCTGACATTCAACCGGCTAACGGTTACAGTGGCAGCAGTATACCCTACCTTTTCCAGTGCATGCCTTGTACTTGCACTTTTGCCGGTAGAAGCTGCATAGCCTGCGGATGAAGTAAGCAAAACAGCCAGCAATACCAAAATGACGATCTTTCTTTTCATATTATTACCTCCAAATGTCTCATAATGCAAATGATTTGTTTTATACTGATAATAGTATTAACAAATAATTTTGAATTATTTGCATTTATGTGGTTTGCAGGTAATAAAATTTCTTTTTTACAGAACAAATTGCTGAGGTGTGTCCCCGTACCTTAATTTGGGGACATTCCTCCCAATTGTAACCTGAGGTGTGTCCCTGTACCTTAAAACGCCTTACCCCAGTAGACAAGCGTTTTCGCTTCTTTACCGCAGCAGATACAGTTCTCCGATACAGGCTGCTCATCAAACGGTATGCAGCGTGAGGTAGCACCGGTTTTTTCCTTAATAGCATCCTCACAGGCTCTGTCGCCGCACCACATTGCTTTTATAAATCCAGGAAACTGGTTTATCTGTCCTTCAAATTCCGCCAATTCAACTGCGGTGTAAGTTTTTTCATCCCTTAACGCCGTGGCTTTACTCAAAAGGTTATTGTGTATTGAATCAAGCAACTCTCCTACTATGGACTCAAGTTCATCAAACGGCACAAACAGCTTCTCTCTTGAGTCTCTTCTTACAAGGACAGCCTGCCCCTTTTCAATATCCTTGGGACCAATTTCAAGACGGATGGGAACACCCTTCATTTCGTGCTCACTGAATTTCCAGCCCGGTGATTTGTCGCTGTCATCCATCATGACTCTGGCTATTTTAGACAGTCCGGAGCATATTTCTGATGCCTTATCCAGGACACCCTCCTTGTGCTGCGACACAGGTATCACTACAACCTGAACAGGCGCAACTCTCGGAGGTAGCACAAGGCCGCTGTCATCCCCATGAACCATGATGATGGCGCCAATCAGCCTTGTGCTAACGCCCCAGGAAGTCTGATGCACATATTGGAGTTGATTGGCTTTGTCTGTGTATTGAATGTCAAAAGCTTTCGCAAAGCCGTCTCCAAAATTGTGGGTTGTACCCGACTGAAGCACAATACCATTGTGCATAAGGCTTTCGATCGTATACGTAGCCTTCGCTCCGGCAAATTTCTCCTTATCGGTCTTCTTCCCTTTCACCACAGGTATTGCAAGTACATTTTCGCAGAACTCCGCATATACATTGAGCATCTTGATAGTCTCTTCCTGGGCCTCTTCCGCTGTCGCATGTGCAGTATGCCCCTCCTGCCACAGAAATTCAAGGGTCCTCAAGAAGGGACGCGTGGTCTTTTCCCACCGGACAACAGAGCACCATTGGTTATAGAGCTTGGGCAGGTCACGGTACGAGTGAATGATATTTGCATAATGGTCACAGAACAGTGTCTCGGAGGTCGGCCTGACACAAAGCCTTTCAGCCAGTTGTTCTGTACCGCCATGGGTTACCCAGGCAACCTCCGGGGCAAAACCCTCAACATGGTCCTTTTCCTTCTGCAGCAGGCTTTCAGGGATGAACATGGGCATATAAACGTTTTCATGCCCGGTTTGTTTGAACCTTCTATCCAGTTCCTTCTGCATATTTTCCCAGATTGCGTAGCCATACGGACGAATGATCATACAGCCCCTGACACTGGAATAGTCCACAAGATCAGCCTTTTTTATAACGTCGGTATACCATTGTGTAAAGTCCTGATCCATTGATGTAATTTCTTCAACAAATTTCTTGTCGTGTGCCATAAAATACTCCTTCAACTCTTTATTATTCATTATGCAAACAAAAACCGCCCCTATAATACACAGGGACGGACTAATTATCCGCGGTACCACCCAATTTGGATACCCCAACTC
>CAYGHY010000278.1:1053-3853 GCA_964349435.1 uncultured Oscillospiraceae bacterium | reverse complement strand
GGGTGGGTTCGCCAGCATGTAGTCGAAGGTGTACTTCTCACCTTTTTCGTCACGGTCAAATCCGTCCTTCGTGAAGGTGTCATCGCGCCGGATATTGTCGGCATCGTTGCCCTTGATGAGCATGTCGGATTTGCAAACGGCCCAGGCCTCATCATTCCAGTCCTGGCCGTACAACAACGGATTGGCATCGGAGTTTAAACTACGAATGTAGTTCTCGGCCACCGAGAGCATGCCTCCAGTACCGCAGGCCGGATCGTAGATGGTCTTGACCACATGGCTCTTGCGTAGGTCCTTCTCGGGCGACAGTAGGAGGTTCACCATCAGCTTGATGACCTCACGCGGGGTAAAATGCTCCCCGGCTTCCTCGTTCGCCTGCTCTGCTCCAATCCGGATCAATTCCTCGAAGGCGTAGCCCATCTGGACGTTGTCAACTTGGTCGGGTGATAGGTCGACCTTTGCGAACGCCTTGACAACTTCATAGAGCAGGTTCTTCTCGGCCATCCGGGTGATCTGCTGGTCGAAGGAGAAACGCTCCATGATTGCCCGAACGTTGGGCGAGAAACCATTAATGTAAGCATTTAAGTTAGGTGCCAGCTGATTCGGATCATCAAGCAACTTCGGTAGGTCAAGCTTTGACAGGTTGTAGAAGGGGCGATTGGTGATATTCTCAAGCAGTCTGCGGACAACGCTTTCCGGCTTCGTCTTGATCTTGGGGTGCTCAGAAAGAACCTGCGCCTTGGTGGGCGCGAGCAGGCACTCGAAGCGTCGCAACACCGTCAGCGGAAGGATGACTTTACGATACTCACTTCGCTTGTACGGTCCACGGAGCAGATTGCAGATACTCCAGATGAAGTTGGCGAGCTGGGCGTGGGTTTCGGGGCTCATCTTTGGCTCTCCGCCGCTTCCCCGCATCTCATAGCAGGGCCCGTACTACTATGTCCTACCGACATGATTCCTACGTCTGTTGTTCTCCTTATTAGCAATCAGATCACTCCTTCATCTACATCGCAAGCGGGTGTTTGGTCAGCGGGTGGGGGCCGACGCCAGGCGTAACCGGCGACAAAAAACTGCATTACGAAGAGCGACAAGTGCAATACCTGCTCGAATTGAAGGCCTTGTTATTGACTTTGTGCCTCTTGATATTCTTTTTTCAATTGTTCTATAGAATAGCACATATCCACGTTTTGCTGAATCCTTTTATTATTGTAAATCCAATCGAATATCAAAGGATTTTCTCTTCTATTTAAGTAGATTTGATCTTGTATTCTTCTCGAATGATCGACCAGACATGTATCATCTCCTTCAGGCAAGAGCAGTTCTTGCCAATACCTATTAACTAGTTCTTTCAATGACGTCACGCGGTTTAAGGCCGCACTATTGTCAATGCGCTGCCTAGTTGCGAAGATTATTACTGGCAGGGAAGGGGCAACAACAACTACAAAAAAGCTCTGTAATGTTAACCCCTTGTATATTCCCATGCATAAGAGAAAGACAAAGAGCATCCCTGCCATTATTGTAATATAGTTCGAAACCGCTGTTCGCAGATCAGCATCCCACCAAAGATTAGATCTTTGGCAAATTATCATTGACACATTGCTTGGCACACCATCAATGTGAGTTGAATACCAATCCCTTAGCTTATTAAACTCTTTTTCGTTTTCCATCAGTTGTTTGGAGCATTTACTTATTTCTTCATAATCTGGCTTTTGTCCAACAGCTACCTCATTCCATGGGATTCCGAGGACCCTGCAGTCAAAGAGCTCCTGCATCCTTGCAGCCTTATCCTTTGTCTTTGCTACTGAAGGGGACAGTACGGCCAAATCTAGAAGGGCTATAGAAACACTAACAAAAACAACCAGCCATGAGATGTCTACTGGATTATAGTCAAATTGTTTGGCCAGGTCATTATTGTTCAGAACAACCGAGATAATCGAGATGATAACTATAACGGGAACGCTCATTATCAACTGAAAGCCTGTTACTTTCTTGGCCCTTGAGTAAAGTGCCTTTTGAGCTGCCAAGCACTTCAAGTTTTCCGGCAAATTCTGTCTAATTGACACTTTGTTATCCATAGCTTGGATACTCCGTCCCAAATATCTCTTTCCATTTAGCTATAGAACCTTTTTGATCTTTGTCAGTTTCAAGTTGTCTAGCCTCTACTGCCTTGTCGTAATCAGCGTTAGCTCTAACCCATATTTTTCTCATTTCTTCGGTGGTTAGCGTATTAATGTTCCCCTGTATTCCCTTCGGATCGCTTACTGAATAGTAGACGTTATCCCTAATATACATAAGGATGTGTGGAATTTCCAAATCAACATAGCTGCTTGCAGTACTTTCGAATGATCCGTCATAGTAATCTAAAATCATATTCTCAATTAAGTATGATGGCATGGATGGCATTGTTGGTCGTCTGTTCCAGTATTTCAGAATACGTATAACATTTAGAATATTGCCATTATGTCTCTGATTAATCTCTTGCGCTCTATCTCTATCCTTCCGCGGATCGGTTTTTTTCCAATGTCCTGAACCATCAGGTATTAGATAGTATGTTTTGCCTAGAAAATCTGCTTTTGTAAAGAAGCAAGGAACAATATCAAAGTTCCATTCGTAGGAAGTCAATTTTACAGTCGCCGCCTCTTGGTTTCTTTTTATCTCAGACTTTTCGTATTGAGGAACATCGTTAAGCGCCGAAACAAGTTTGTTTATTACTTTCCTAGAATTCAATATATTTGTATCTTCATAACACAATCTCTTCAAATCGTAAGCAATATTATCTACGTTGATTTCAACTCCGTCACTA
>CAYGHY010000278.1:0-1043 GCA_964349435.1 uncultured Oscillospiraceae bacterium | reverse complement strand
TTCCAAATATGTGCCACCTTGGGCACTTAGGCAAATCATGATATCAATATCATCTAAAGGTCTTTTTTTTGTCTTCCGTGCAAACGACCCAAAGAATATGTCGCGCTCAGAGTACAATGTCGGAAACGTCTCATCCTTATCAGGAAACCCATGGATCTGCTTAACAAGCCAATCCCTACTTGTCCTGGCTGTCTTAGATTGATCCGGGTCGAGATTCACCTTGTCCCTCAAAAATTCATTGAAAGCAGCGGTTACAGTAGTAGCCATAATATCATTCCCTTGCTAAACATTTATGCACATATCAACCCCGGTTTCGAGGTGGAAAGGACGGTCTCAACCTCGTTGCCCGCTTCACCACCGGCTAACATCGCATTTACAGGCATGGACCAAGAGATGAATCATCAGTCCGTTGATTAAGCTGAAGTTTCACCTGTGCCAAACATGTTTCGGCAACATATTTTCGGTTGATCAGCAGCAAATCATCCGGTCATGGAATTGAAGAAACTCCTGCCGAGAGTATTCCGTTACAACCTTCGAAGGTTTCGGGACTATATTCCAATTCTCGCCAAACAACTCAACTCCTTCTTATTTTGGCTAATGCTTTTCCCAGAAGTTCAACAGTCTTTTACACATAATTGTGAAACTAGGCACCGACTTATTAACGTATCAGCCCAGCTGCTCCCTCGCCCAAACAAAGCTCTTGAAGCATTCCAGTCTCTGGTTATCCAATATTTCGGCAGTGCTTTCCTTTCCCTGCTATAAGAAGAGTAAGCAAAGAGAGGTTACTTAAAGTAACCTCTCTTAGTACTTGGCATTTGTCTCGCAACTGATGGGCTTCATTACTGTACAACTTGTTTTCTCTGTACACCAGCAGCAACAATGCGTATGTGTGTCGAAATCATCTCAAAGCTTACTCCACCGTCACACTCTTAGCCAAATTCCTCGGCTTATCAACCGAACACTCCCGTGCCACAGCAGCAAAATAGGCGAACAGCTGTAGTGGGACCACCGACAGGATCGGGGCCAGGGCCGGGTGGGTGGCC
>CAYGHY010000277.1:0-3857 GCA_964349435.1 uncultured Oscillospiraceae bacterium | reverse complement strand
TACTATCGCTATTTCCATTCAGCCGGAATTTTGGAATTACTTTTGTGATAACGCCACCTGCCGGAGTCAGAAAGTTTTGGTAGAACCCCAGACCTACAAGGCTTATTCGGCAACAGAGATACTGTCGGAGTTTCAACCCGCTTTACCCGGGGATGATGGTATCGCAGAATACCGATGGGACTACTAACAATTGGTGGGCTATGCCGAGGTGGTATGGCCCACACACCAACCACTTTATGTGAAAGGAGACACACAATGAACACCCGCGAGATACAATCGAGGGAATTAACACTACTAGCCGACCACATAAATAGGGCTGGCCAAACTGATCTGTGTATCCACGATATGGTGGACCCATCCGGAACACCGCTGTACAGCATACAACAACCTGTATACGCAGAGTACGATCCAGAAGATTTCGACAGTTATGATTTCGATACTCTTTTGGATTGGTGCTCCTATGAACATTGTATGCTATCCCTCGAAGGATTGAGAATTCGTCTCGGACTTCCTGAGCCAACCGAGGAGGACCGACAGCTTCGTATAGCTGAAATGGAGGCGAACCACATCCGATACATAGCTCTCATAAAAGCCCAAGCTGAAATCTACCCGACGACATTCAATTGGAACAACCCATTTAACCTTCCCGAATAACCAACCACTCTACGTGAAAGGAATAACATCATGAGTAAAAGACACGTCAACGAACTGAAGGCAATGATATCCAGCATCAACACCGAAACCAAGGGTGGGCTTTTGCTTGTGGAAAGAAGCGAACGTATCCATGGGGCAGTTGGTTTCTCCTACAACTATCTGATCAAACAGTGGGATTGGAGCGAGGCAGGGCAACACAAAATACTACTGGATTGGTCAGGTTTCGGTGAAGCCCATGGTTTTCTCAAAGCTATGGTTCTTTCTTTGGACATCCAAGGGGACATCCTCATCGACCCGAAACAATCTGAGGAGAAAATCAACTCTGCAATTGACAGAAGCACAGCTTTCCTCAAAGAAAAGATCAAAGCCCTCGAAATGGAGAAGGAGGGACTGGAACTGAAGCTTGGGGGGAGAGACTACAAAAATGAGCTTGAGCTCAAACAATGCATCGCGGAGCTCGAAGACAAGTTAACTGATCGAGAATGCAAAACAGCTAAAGATGCTCACACAATCTGTATACTTCAATGTGAAGCAGCTTCCCGTGATGATCGTATTAGAGAATTGGATATGCAGAATGAGGCTTGTTCCTTGCATCTTCGAAATCTCCATGATCTTCGAGCCGAATTGGCAGTCAAAGACATGACTGTCAAAGATCTCCAGAGAAAGATAAACATGCTGGAGATAGAGGTGAGTGATTGCAATGCAGCAATTACCAACCTCAAACATGAGTTGATAGCTAACCCAAAAATTGGGGAAGTCTCCGTCCCCACGCGGTTGGCAATTATTGCGGAACTTAGACGTGCTTGAGATACCGAAGGGCAAACCACAAAGTTCCATACGTGGTGCCACATGCTGCTCCAAGAAATAATCATCGGGAAGCTTATTCCACCTGCGGAAGACAACAAGCTATTCCTGGAGTATGCAGTTGCCGGGGTAAGTGTTGATAAAGCATTCATCAGCATGATTGGAGAGAAATATGTGCCAGCCATTCAGGCACACCTGCTGAGGATTGAGGAGGGAAAGGTAACCCCTAAACCCATGATGAAAATCTAACCCAACCGAGGCTGCACCATTGGGGGTGTGGCCTCACCCAACCATCACGTAAGTGAATTGGAAGGAGATACACCATGAGCTACGAAAGCTGCCATATGGAAGAAGAGAATCGTGTTGAAATATGCCGATTCCGAGGAAGAAGCCTGACAATTGAAGAGTTAACAAAAATAACACTGGAAGACATCTTCGGTTGGAATAAACAGCACTATGGCAATACAAAGTTTGAGGATCTTGCCATAATAATTGCCTGGTTCAAACAGAAGTTCAATCTTCAGGCAGCAGCAATTATGGTAGGATACAACATACAGTACGGGGTTGCAGGGATCAATGATCGACTCATGAAGATCAACTCAAAAGACCTATTAAGTACTACACGAATCTGTATTAAGGTCGGGCTCATAACCAAATCAGATTTAGCTAATAGCTTAACGGCTCCACTAAGAGGAAGAAGAAGTACCGTTTCAAAAGCATCCAAAGTGTGGGCCAAGAAAATATGTAAAAGTGCTATAACTAAAGCAGGCACAACAGAAAAAGCAGCGAAAGCTCTAGGAATTGGAGTAGCCTATATAGACTATTGGTTACGATAATTCGAGTTTTCGAGTTTCGAGAGCTCTCTAACCGTTTTTCGACGGGGTTGGGTGTGGTACCTGACCTCGTCATATAACCCATCATACTATGGAGGTAACACAATGAAACTTACCAGCAATCAGCAGGCCGCACAGAAGAGAATCGCACAGAAACGGAAAATCGCACAGAAGAAAGAGTTTCGTCGAGCTCTCATCTTCAAGAAGTTCTCGGAGCCAACACAGCCGAGGCCAGCAACGCAGACTGTGGTAGACGACAGCGATGAGATCTCCGCATGTATCCTCGGCGTGCGTGAATACAAGAAATACCTCGACAATATCAAGTGGCGTCGCTTCAGTCCGATTACCGTCACCCAAGCGTGAAGATAAGAGCTTTTCGAGTTTTCGAGAGTTCTCGACCCGTTCTTTGAGGGCAGGGCAATGGTGCTTTGTCCTCACAATAACCCATTCATTATATGGAGGCAACACAATGATTGATTTTACAGCAGCACGTCAGATGGCAACACCGGCAACACCAGCTCCCGAAGTTAAAGTAGCGATGGTGCCACAAGACCCGATGTTCATACTCACTCCGGCTGCATCTATCGCCGTGTATGGGCATGAGCACGTTTCCAAGAAGGTCATTGAGATCTTCGGGCTTATCATGAATCTGGATGACGTATCAGGTGGCTCCAAACCCGCCGATCATAACGTACGATCCATCATCTTCCGGAATGACAACCAGCCGAAAGACGAACATGGTGTACCGATGATGGCAGCTCAGGCATTGGGTTTTGGTGCCATAGCCATCAATCTCAATCAGACACTGGCCATTTCGAAAATCCGGGCGGAGGAGAATCCGCAGGTATCCATCTTCCATCTCTACCACAACAATCTTCTTATGGATCTGCTTCACGAGGTCCATCATATGGTGATGAAAGATGAAATCACCACTGATGTAAAGGTAACGGAAGAGGCGGACACTCTGGCAGAGGCTTGGGCTATCGACACACGGAACTTCCTCGTGCAGAACTACAACGTCGAGCCCCTTACATATAGGGACGAGCCCTTCTTCTACGCCAACATCCGGCCCATACTGGAAGAGTGGGAGAAAGGTGATGAGGCATCGAAAGAATTATTCCGAATGCAGAATCATATGTTGGAGACTCGAAACATGCTCACCATTCCCTCAGACAAGACAAAGGGACTGCCGGAAGATTACGTTCCCAGCTTCAAGAAGGTAGTGCATCTGATGCTGGGTGTACATCTGGACTCCGCAGAATGGAACAAACCCACAGATGGAATCAACATGAATACGGAGCAATATCTTATGGGTTTTGGCCGTGGTGTTGAGCCAAGCAACAATGTGATGGGTGGTCTGCCGGTCATGGATGAACCGTGGATCGAAGATGGCTCAGGATTCACTACAGAGACACGTGTGTTGGGGCCTGAAGCTTCATTTCTTCAGAATCCTTCCGCGTTTAATGGTGCTCCTGCTCCAAATACGTTTACTCCTGCAAACTTTGCCCCAGCGGATACATGGCAGAAGTTCACGGGTAATCCGAGCCCGTTGATGAGTCCAGCTCC
>CAYGHY010000276.1:0-3858 GCA_964349435.1 uncultured Oscillospiraceae bacterium | reverse complement strand
TTCTTATATGAGGTAATGAATATGATTTTCCTCCGTGATATCAAGAGAAGAAAATTAATTTGGCAGGAAGGTGTCGCACATGTCACATTGGATCCTGATGGCCCGGGAGCGGCCAGAATGCATTTGGTACCCCCAAAGCCTGTGTTGTTCGACGATCCGCCTAGCCTGCTCGTAATAAACGGCACCTGGTTTTTACCTGTCGGTCCGTCCTGGGCTGCTATATTAAGGTTTTTATTCGAAGAGCTGCTGCGTAATTCTATGGACAAGCGAGTTTTTAGTCCTGATGAAATCGCCCAAATAGAGCAGACAGTGGTGGACAGGATACAAAAACTATATCCTGGAACAGATAGGGAATTAATTGTTAGTGATTTGAAGGAAATCGTAACGCTGGCGGTAAATATTGCAAAAAATGAAAATATTCCTGAGGAAACCCTTAACAAGCTAAATCTGCAGCACTACCGCAAACACATGACGGCGCCTCACCGTATGGATCTCATTATAGCCCCTATGTCCGTGGACGGCAATCGTGCATGTCCTCTCGAATGCGCCTGTTGTTATGCGGATTACGGCCGGGTTATGGATATTAAACAGCCGCTGGCGACTGAAGATTGGATGAATATTATCGACAGGTGCAGAGACGCCGGAATACCAATGCTTACGTTTACCGGAGGCGAACCGCTTACAAGGCCGGATATTGTTGAGTTGGTCCTGCATGCGGCATGGTTTGTGACCCGCATAAATACAAACGCATATCTTTTGACCGCAGAACTTGCCGCTGCCTTGAAAGGTGCGAGCCTCGACGGTATACAGATAACCCTGTACTCACATGACCCCAAAATACATGATGCACTTGTCGGAAAAGACGGTGCCTGGGAGAGGACCGTCACCGGTATAAAAAACGCCAGGGACGCAGGCTTAAGTGTAAGTATCAACACTCCTCTGGTTTGGAAAAACAGGGATTATGCCGGCACCATTCACTTTGTTCATAGTCTGGGGATTCGCTGTATCGGGTGTTCCAGTCTGATTCCGGCAGGTAATGCCGTAGAACAGATAGCGGACGGGAAAGCATTATCGCCGGAGGAACTCAAAAACATTTTACGGGAATCCGTAACCATATGCAAAGAATTGAACATGGAGATAGCTTTTACTTCGCCAGGCTGGCTGAGTTCAGAAGAAATAATTCAACTTGGGCTTCCAAGCGCCCCGGTATGCGGCGCATGTCTCTCAAATATGGCCGTTGCGCCCAACGGAGAGGTTGTTCCGTGTCAAAGCTGGCTGAATAAGCAAACATTGGGTGATATGCGTTCAATTCCCTGGAAGAAGATCTGGGGCAGCAAGACATGCAAGAGCATCAGAAATAATCATGCAGCCAAGCCAAAATGCGCATTAGAGGAGGTCCGTAACTATGAAGCCAACTAAGCTGATGTTGTTCATATTTTTCATTGCGGTATTATTCTCAAGCAACGTACTGTCTGTGTTTGCGCAACCTCCTCCTGATATCATTCACGAGATGACGGTAAATATTTATCCGCAGTCCGATGGAAGTCTGGATATAAAATATGAGCTTGATTATGAGGCAACCACCGATTTCCCGAAAAATATAAAATATCTTGAGGTCGGCGTGCCCAATTCTGATTTTGCTTTGAAAGATTATGCACCTTCCTCACTAATTGCCGGAGCAAAAGAAAACAAAAGCGGCACTTCACAGGTGCGCCTTAACTTTATAAAACTGCCTGAAGCCGGAGACCGCTTTCAGCTGAGCTTTACCGTCAATCAGCGTTCAATGGTTTATAAGGCCGGCAATGATGTTTCATTTCAATTTCGACCAGGGTGGTTTGATTTTGCAGAGATCAGGGAAATGCGAGTATTTATACATACCCCGCTGCTCTCCTCTTTTAAAATGACCCCTGAGCCTGATGAAGTTAATTCGTCACGTGTGCTCTGGCTTACCAAAAATATGAAAGCCAACGATAAAACAGCGTTATACACGGTTATGTGCGCGCGATCGTCATTCCCTGATTTGAAGGACGGTGCTCTTAAAGATAACCCGTCCGGCGATTCAAGCGTAAATGGGGCGGCAGCAGTTGCAGTATTTGTAGGTCTGGTATTTATCATTGTTTTTATCTCGATTATAGTTTCGGTGGTAAGCGGAGCTTCCGGGATAAACAGATATCGTACCGGCCGGTACGGCGGCGGCTACCATGGCGGCGGCATTGCCAACACACATAACACCTTCCACAGGGCCGGCGGAACCTGCGCCTGTGCTTGCGCCTGCGCTTGCGCCTGCGCCGGCGGCGGCAGGGTAGGCTGTGCAGAGCGGGGATATGCGGTTTTACACTGGCTGATAAAAAATAAATCGATTTCTCAGGAGACAATTAGTACCACAGTGAAAACTACCGAATTATTCATGCAGAAATAAGGCGCCAAAGCAATCGCGATTATTTCTGCAAGGTACACGAATGCTGAATGGTAATGTAGTTTTCGTTGTAGTATAAGTCAGACGGGAGTACTTATGAATAAAGTAAAAGTAAACAACCTGTTAAGTAATACCGGAACAGACGGCAAACAACGGCTGAAAAAAGAAACGGACACCTACGAAGTTCTGGGAAAGCTGAATATTCCATATGCGAGAATTGACCACGATGCGGCCGGCACTGTCGGAGACTGCCCTGAGATTGAGTCTGTTTTAGGTGTGGAAATATGCAAAAACCTATTTTTACGCAATCAATCAAAGACAGAATTCTATCTTCTAATGATGCCGGGCATGAAAAAATTCGTTACAAAGGATGTGTCAAAACAGATTGGCACCTCAAGGTTGTCCTTTGCTGAGGCGGAGTATATGATGAAATACCTGAATATCATGCCCGGCTCTGTCAGTGTTCTGGGGCTGATGAATGATACAGAGCATAAAATCCGTTTATTAATTGACAAAGATATTATTGAATCCGAATTTGTCGGCTGCCATCCATGTATCAATACCTCCAGCCTTAAAATTAAAACATCCGACTTGTTAGATAAATTCCTTACATATACCGGACATAAACCGATTACAGTCGTTTTGTGATCTCACTCAAACTCCCTGAATCCCATCTTCAGCCAGGTCTCTTTGGTTATAGTATTCTGCGCCTTCAGGCCATTAGCGCGCTGAAACCTGTGCAGAGCCTTTTTGAGTTCATCCTCGTATATGCCATCCAGTTCGCCGGCATAGAAGCCCAGCTCCCTGAGTTGCTGCTGAATGGCAAGTACATCGGCGCCCCTGTCACCCGGATTTATTTCATCAAAGCCCCTGCCGAATGGTCCAAACTGACCGTTCACAATAACCACCTCAGTGCCTATAGGAACCAGCCTGTACAGCTCCGCCACATCCTCGCTGAACAAGCGGATGCAGCCCTTGCTGGCAGCCAATCCGATGGAATTGTTAAATACCGTTCCATGAATGCCGTACATCCCCCAGGGTACGTCAAGCCCCAGCCATCTACCGCCGAAGCCTTCGCCCCAGTCACCCTTTTCTATAATAATCCAACTGCCTAGCGGGGACGGAAATCCGGATTTACCGGAGGCTATAGTGTATTCTTTTATACATTTTCCGTCTTCAAGCAGATAAAGCGTCTTATCCTCTATCTCGATAAAAACACTATAAGTTTTTTTTGAGTGTCTTGAGTCTTCTGCATTATCGGTATTTGTTGATACACCGCTATTCTTAGTATCTATCAATATTTGTGCCATAGACAGTACAAAAAGCACAGACATGAAAACCACCGCAGAAAGTCTCAACCTGTTCAATAAAAACACCTCCGCCAGGAAAATTCGCTCATGACTTAAAACCAAAGCGAATTTTTGAAAAAATGCATATTATGT
>CAYGHY010000275.1:0-3879 GCA_964349435.1 uncultured Oscillospiraceae bacterium | reverse complement strand
GCTTGATCTCAGCGCCAGTTTCCTCATGAGGGGGGTGAAATATTCACTGGCCGATAAATGCTCCTGAGGGGTGAAGGATTCACTGGCTATTGACAGCGCTATTTTTCATTCAAAACATTGTTTTCGCTCTGCGCAGCCTTCTGCCGGAACGCACCCATGCATTCCTTGATGGGCTTCCGGGCTTCGCCGCGCCAACAATGGCTTCCGCAGCGGGGTTTGCTCTCCATCTCTTTACTCATGGCGGATAAAGTGAATGATTCACAAGAAGAAGCCCTACATAAGTAAGGCTTCATCTTTTGGTGGATGGGGGTGGATTCGAACCACCGAAAGCTGAGCTGGCAGATTTACAGTCTGCTCCCTTTGGCCACTCGGGAACCCATCCATGTGGAGCTGGTGAAGGGACTTGAACCCGCAACCTGCTGATTACAAATCATCAGGTGCGAATCTTACTACACCAGAGACAAGTTTACCAGTATCTTCATTGCTCCCAGATACACTGTGGTTGATTCCAGGTTGCGAAACACGTTTTCAGCGGGTGATTGTTTCAGCGTGCAAGATGGATACTATCATAATTTCTAATTGTTTGTCAACACAAAAGTAATCAACTGATGTGAAATCTATCAATTGTGTAAATAAAACAATTAGCGACTTGGATTTGCGATATATCGTGTACATACATCCACAGACTCAGCGCTTGCTTGCTTTATCTTTACAAACTTTTAACTTTCCACCAATTCTTGGACACTGATGGTCTCAAGAATCTATTAGTGAAGATGCTTGCTTAACTCACGTAGAAATAGATCGATATTCTTCTTATTTTTTCTGCCGATTGTAGCTTGTGCTCCCACTCCCAAACTGCCAATAGCTGTTTTGTTTTGTGATGAAATTGTCAATCGCGTTCTGTATCCCTCGTCATTTAGTTGAACGGTTAACAACTCTCCCCAAGAAAAGGCGGATACTTTTGTTTGTATGCTTATTCGAAAAAGTATCCTATTCTCTTCACGCAGTTTGAAATTCTTTGTCTCCTCAACAGTAGAAATTACTGCACTATAAACGCTTTGGATTGGAAAGTTTAACGTGACACTCTCGCTTTGTAAAGCTAACGGATTGAATGAGTTCACCATTTCAACTACCTCCTATAATAATATGAACCCCTTTCCCGGGATGGCTCTTAAATCATGAAGAGTTGTGTATCGAAAATGTCTCTTGTTCATCGCATTCATCATCATCATTTCTCTGTGGCAATAGCAGAAATGACTTTACAGATATATTCCCAATATAAGTGTAGTTAACGAAAATTGCAACAAAAATTGTTTATTTATCATATCTTTTCTGTTTTTTATGACATTAAATAATTGATATGATATCTAATCCTTCTTAGTTGCTTTCATTTCTTTCGTTTATCCCTCGTCAATGTCTCGAGAGGGTTAAGCCGAGCCATTCTGTCTGGTTCCAATTTATCGCCATATAGATTTATATAGCGCTGCGTGGTCCTAATGTCAGAATGGTCAAAGATTGCCTGGAGTTCGTAGACGCTTCCACCGTTCTCCGCCCACATTTTTCCAAATGTATGTCTAAATAAATGTATTGAAGTCTTCTCTATTCCTCTGCTTCGATTATAGTTTTCTACTGCAAGCCGGAAAGCGTTGTATGTCAGCATCTCGCCTTGATAATTTGGAAACAGATAAATACTGTTTTTTACAGGAACAAATCGCAAGTAAACAAGAAGAACCCGTTTCAACTCGGTATTGAGCGGAAAAGACTTCACTTTTCCATTCTTGTTATATCGTGTCATGATGATGTTTCCTCGAAAATCAACATCATTCTGCATTACATTGATGACGGTTTGAGCTCTTGAGCCTAAAGAGAGCATCCAGTTTAGCATAGCCCATGTGCGCCAAACTACAAAGGTATCCTCGTTGGTCGGAGGCCTTAAAAGTACAGCGAGCTCTCCTTTGGTGTATGGGTCTTTGAGTTGTTCAGTCTCCCTCACGAGTTTCACTTTATATGGCAGGATATAATTGTTTTCCATGCACCAATAGAGAAAAGCCCTTAAGTCACGTAGATAATGGTTGATAGTTGATGCAGATATCGGTCTTTTGCTTAAAGCAACGGTATAATCTACGGCAATCTGCTTAGTTAGAAAACTTATTTTTTTATTCTCAATTCCATCAAGAGTTGAAAAGAGCATTCTCTTGCTCGAACCATAGGAGCGTATTGTTGCTGGAGACTTTTTGAAAACAGTACATTCACTCAGAAATTGTTCATAAAGACTTCCAACAGAATCAGACTTTGGTTTGGAATACTTTCTTGACATAAAAACACACCACCTGATTGTTTACTGGGCTGGAACAATCAGATGGTCTGGTTTTAAGGAAAAAAGTGAGTGTTTTCCTTGCTTGGAGCTGGTGAAGGGACTTGAACCCGCAACCTGCTGATTACAAATCAGCTGCTCTGCCAATTGAGCTACACCAGCACGGACCCAACCAGCAGGAAAATGGCGACCCGGAAGGGGCTCGAACCCTCGACCTCCAGCGTGACAGGCTGGCATTCTAACCAACTGAACTACCGGGCCAGGAATTGGTGGGCCTTCAGGGACTTGAACCCCGGACCAACCGGTTATGAGCCGGCCGCTCTGACCAACTGAGCTAAAGGCCCGTCGCATTGCCTGCCATTGAAGCTTAGGTTCAAAAAAGTGGTGACCCCGAGGGGACTCGAACCCCTGTTACCGCCGTGAAAGGGCGGTGTCTTGACCGCTTGACCACGGGGCCCCATTGTCTTCAACCCGAAAAATGGTCGGGGTGAAGGGATTTGAACCCCCGGCCCCATGCTCCCAAAGCACGTGCGCTACCAGGCTGCGCTACACCCCGAAGGCTGCCGTTACGAGCGGCAAGGTGTATCTTACTAAAGACCTGAACGCTTGTCAAGCCTTGATTTTGAATGTTTCAATGTTTTTGAGAATCAACCTTCGTTCATGCGATTTCATTACAATATTGCGTACATTACCTTGCTGCCCGGCAAGCAGCGTGACCCTGGTTTTCTTGTAGATACCCTGCTTTTCATGGTATCATACAGATGACAATCAGCAGGGGGTGTCATCAAAACTTCACGCGCTGCTGTTGCACAAACAGATCAATCGGAGGCAAACATGGAACAAAACCCAACTTTTACTATCACTCTGGAAAACGGGCAGGTCCTTGCCGGGGAACTATATCCGCAGGACGCACCCCAGAGCGTCGGGAATTTTATCGCCCTGGCCAACCAGTCCTTTTATGACGGGCTGATCTTTCACCGGGTCATCCCCGGCTTCATGATCCAGGGCGGCTGCCCTTCCGGTACCGGCATGGGCGGACCAGGCTACGGCATCAAAGGTGAATTCTCTCAAAACGGCGTGAAGAATCCCTTAAAGCACAGCCGTGGTGTACTGAGCATGGCACGCAGCATGCGCATGGACTCCGCCGGCAGTCAGTTTTTTGTCATGGTGGCGGATGCCCCGCACCTTGACGGCGCTTATGCTGCCTTTGGCAAGGTTCTCTCCGGTATGGAAACGGTTGATCAGATCGTTTCCGCCAAGCGGGATGCCTCTGACAAACCGCTGTCCCCCCAGGTGATTCAAAGCATCCGTGTGGAGACCAGGGGGATCGAGTATCCCTTCACCCGCCTGTAAGCCATGAAAATCACCACTGTCAAAGTGCAGGTTGCCGGTAAAAGCTACCAGCTTTCCGGCACAGAAGAGCCAGAGCATTTCCACCACCTGGCCCAGATGACCGACAGGCGTGTCACGGAGACTGCCCTGCAGAATCCAGATCTGGGAAGCGAAGCCTGCGCAGTCGCTGCCGCGCTTTCACTTGCGGATGAACTGGTCAAGGCCCAAAAAAT
>CAYGHY010000274.1:2625-3899 GCA_964349435.1 uncultured Oscillospiraceae bacterium | reverse complement strand
CTCCAAAACATCCGGGACGAAACCGCTCAAACTCCAAGTTCCCATACCTGCAATTACAACACTGCCATACATCACTTTAGCCAATCTTCCGCCTACACTTGCCATTTTACTACCCCCTTATTTTTTTTCTCTTGGCACTCCCAAGACCGTTGTATCAATTCTATCAGCGTTTGGAAACCGCTGGTAAAGCCATTTAAACCATTTCTCAAATTCAGCATCAGGATACCAACTAAAACTTCTCATACAATAATGCTCAGCAAAAGCGTCAATTATCCAAGCCGTGCCTCCCATCTCCTTTGCTTGGAGAACACAAAGCGTCCCATATAAATCAAAGCCGTCTAACTCCTCAATAAATCTGAATCCCTTTTTAAGATTTATTATGATACAGCATTCATCAAAACATGCCGCTGGCTCTGGGAAAATATGCTCAGTATTGAAAAGCAAGGGAACTCTCATATCGTGAAACCTGCCACATATTGCACCTTCCATATCTTTCCCGATTATCCCTGCCACAACCCACGATTCAGGCAATTTCGCTAACTGTGCTTCAACTTGCTCAAGCCACCCCTGCCGATAGAACATGTCCTGATGGCTCAAAATAGCGACATCATTGCCTTCTGCTTCCATAATGTCGAGCAGCTTGTTCAGTCCTTTTGTTGCTGAATCGGGCAACTTGATTGTATGACATCTGGTCTTTGGATCAAGCTCCGACTGACGAAAAACCATATCCAGACGAACGATATCATTTACGAGAACTCCAAAGCTTGCCTTCATTATTCACTATCCCTTGCCTTTTGAAAAATGGCTAAGCCACAAGGCTTATGTTTCTTCGATATATACTCTTCTATAAATATCACTTGTTTGTCCGCTTTAAGCTCTCTTACAACTCGGGGAACTCCCCACTCTATCAAGGCTGAATCATGCAGAATCAAGAAACCGCCCGCCCTCAAGAAAGGCAAATAAAGAAGCGTGTCCAACTTCACGCTTGCATAATGATGGTCGCCATCTATCATCACAATGTCGAACGGCGCAAGGACTCTCACCTGATTTACCGATTCCTCATCTTGAGAATTACCGATAACTTCTATATGCTCTATATTTTTCAAAGTGTTAGCTCGAAGTCCCGCTTTTTGATGCTTGTTATCATCAACAAGAACGATTTTGTCAAACTGAAAAAAATGATTAAATAGAAATGTCGTGCCACCAGCAGCCACCCCGATTTCAAGATATGACTTTATCCGATCTCCCGATTCAAGAATAGCATGGATACAAGG
>CAYGHY010000274.1:0-2615 GCA_964349435.1 uncultured Oscillospiraceae bacterium | reverse complement strand
CCACCTTCATAAGTCCCGCCAAAAACTCCGAGGTCATCCGAACCAGCATCCTCAATGAATCTCTCGATTTCTTCTACAGTTAATTTTGTTTTAGATTTTGTCACATCCCCTCCGTTAAGTTTTTTGAAGATAACATTGATAATCTACATCATACTGAAATACTTCTTCCGTTCCTTCTATCGTATCAAATGGAGAGTTTAAAAAACCAGCATATTGTCTTGTCATAGTAATGATTTTATTCCCTGTTACTGTGAATTGTGCATCATCGTATAGCGCTTTTAATTCGGCATACATATCCTCTACTTCGGCAGTGCTTGATGAGCCTGAAAACAATGAAAACTGAATAAGCACCTCCGATATTGTATCTTTAAAGGTATCATCTTGAGTATCACTGACAACAAAGAAAACAGCATAAGGTAATGGCGTCCCAACCGGGACTCTCGCCTTGAACAATCTACCATCTATAATCGTTTTGAAATTATTATCGGTATTGAATAAAGTCATGATGCCTGTAGTCAAATCTTTCATGTCGTTTCCTTTGCTAATATATCAAGCATTTCGTTTTTTTCATTCACATTGATAATGCTTACAATATTGAAATATCTACTTCCAAATTTAATCCTGTAGGAATTCTTGATATTTGCACGATAGCGGATTTTTATTCTATGGCTCGCTATCATCACAGGCTGTGCAGCTTGGATAACCTCTTTTGCACTTACCGGCCATATAGCAGCAGCAATCGATGATGCTACAGTTTTCCAACTTGTTGAAAAACCACCCATATTATCAGGAGTTTTAGTCTGCGCTTCAAAATTAATCATATGCCTAAAATCCCCTATCATACAAATCCCCATAAACGATAAGGAGCAAGTAGAAAACTTGCTGTTTTATTTTGGTATAATTGTTGTGTTCCTTGACTCTCTCTATTCTCATACATTCCAGCCGCTATCATTTTTATAGCTGTTTTTATCCCTGCTGGCACATCGGCAGGCAAACCGTATCCGCAGATGAACCGAATCGTTATCGGATTTAAGGGATACGGGATAAAAGAAGCCCATGATTTACCAGTCGGTAATACTATCCGTCCATGATCAGATGTAGTGTCCACAAGATAATCACTGCCAGCCGTCATGGTGGTTTCTACCCCTTCACTGGTTTTATACTTCACCGAAGCAACTGATTGGAGTTGCCCATATGGTATTTTAATCTCTCGTTTGGATGGAAAAGCATCGAGAAACATGTCAAAAGTCGCAGTGATGAATTGTCTCCTTGTCAGCGTTTCGGCATATTGCCGAGCCGATGTTATCAAAGAGGCTAAAAGCGCATCCTCTGTTACATTAGAGGCATATGTTGAGATTGAAACACCGAAAGAACAGGCAGCTAAAAGAACTTTTGCCACTACTCTAATGTATTGTTTTGCACCTGTATATTCTTTTTCGTAGATTGCATTATCATTTGCCGTTGTAATCTGAGTGAATGCGCCACCAGCCCAATCTGTCCATGTAACATGGTCGTCAGACTCCTGTATTTTGGCGTCTACCGTGCCTGTAGCGCCATTTGCGCCTGAATCCAGCATAACTACTGAACTAAATCCTAAAACATCAACATAAGCCCCTATAAGCGTGTAACCAACGGTTATGGCATGGCTCGCAGGTGCAATAGATTGAATCGTAGTCAAGTTGTCAGCAAAGTTTCCTGAGTTCAACCTAATATATTCTTTCAATTCTTGCAAGGTAATTGGTTCTGTTGTCGGTAGGACTATTCCGATGCTGATTGGTGTTCCTGTGCCGCTTCCGTTGCTCACGCTACAACCTCCACATCGGGATTCATAAAGTTATATCCCGATTTTTGCCGCCATACATAAATTGTTCCTGCATCTAAGTAAAATGTTACTACTCCTACCTGATTTGTCCGCCCCGATGCAATAATATTCATTCCATCAGTATCTGTTGTAACCCAAATATCTGCATCTGCAATTGGGTGTCCTGTAGATGAATTGGTCAGTGTATATGCCCATGTAATCGCCCCTACTCCTAAAGTATGTCGAGAACTAATAGTGGCGTCTAAATTATTCAGCCTTGTATCGTTAGTAAGTAAGGGATTAATAGGGATGCTTCCTATTGGAGCATTGATGTTGTTTAACCTTACATCCTCTGTTAATAAAGGGTTAGTAGGAATAGCATTTACACTTGATTGTGAAGCCGCTGACTTGGCGGCATCATAGTCAGATGTTAGTATGCAAGCCTGATTTAAATAATCAAAGTCTTTTAAATCACTGGTTCTCTTTGTATCCACTAAAAAGTTATGGACAACCAATTTGTCAGCAACCCCATCTACAGTAGCAGACACCGAAATCTGCACGGAATCACCTGCAACATATCCAGCAGGGATATTGCCTGTAATTTTATACCTACCTGTATCAATATTGGTAACTGTTAATGAAAAACTACTATCATCAGTACCATTTTTTGTAGCAACAGCAATTGGCAATGAGTCAGCATTTTTAACCCCACCTGTGTTAGGGCTCGAAGTTATAAACTCAGCATAATAAGGGGTGTTGGGTTTGTATATCACGATTTCCTCCTGATTATATTCCCGCCAAAGATTGAATACTT
>CAYGHY010000273.1:0-3900 GCA_964349435.1 uncultured Oscillospiraceae bacterium | reverse complement strand
GGAGCCAAAGAAGGCTTCGATTGCATGAACATAAAAGTAATTATCGAAACAGAAAAAAATATCGAAGATTATGGCTGAAAAAAGACCTATTGCAATGGGTATCGCGAAGCATAGCGTCGCAACCCCAGGTGACGGAGTACCCGGCACAAGTTTTGAAGATCTGCCGCAACCGCAAAAAAATGCGGTCGCATTCAACTTTGCAGACCCCAGTGAGGTGCGTGTTGACCTTGAAGGATCTCTTGATCCCCTGTACAGCGCATTTGTGAAAGATACCACCGACTTCATCGAGGTGTCAATTCCTACCCCTGACAACGCAACCATCCAAAAGCTGGCCGGTGGTGTGCATGAGAAAGGGACTGTTGAATTGCCGAACGATGAATGGCAAGAACCATACGAAGGTGTCCCTGACATCAATTTCACCTACAAGTGCGAAACAGTTCCCCGGAATGGCTTGAAAGTTGTATACACTATCGTCAATGCAAGAGTGCTTGCAAAGATTTCACAGGCCCCTACGTCCGACAATGTCGAGCTCTTGATGGTCCGCTTCTACAAGCAGGCTGCTATCTCTGCTGCCGGAGTAAAGGGGCATGCTTTCTCTCGTAAGGTTGTGGCTGTTCCTTAATACCATTTCTCTCTCTCGTTGGCCCGGGGCGATTGCTCCGGGCTTTTTTATATTTTAATTCAAAAAGATGCCGATAAAACATTACCTACAGCTCGAAAGCGATACGGTTACAGAGAAGCCGGTCAAGATTGCATTCGATTTCAATGTGCGTGACAGTATCCCAAAAGGGAAGGATCCAGGAGATGTAATTGTGATCACCCCAATAACTGTTCGCACCTGGTTTAAACTCAAACCAATGATCATGGCCATTGATCCTGCCGATCTGGATAGGTTGATTGAGAAGGAAGATCGTACGCCGGATGCCGAGATCATGGAGATCATATCAAAATATGATGCCTTGTTGTTCGATATCCTTTGTATCGGGATCCACAACAAGAAGAGTGATCCTCCAGAGTGGTTCAAAGAAACATTGAAAGACAATTGCACCTGGGAGGATGTCTACGTCCTACTCAATGCTATACTCTTTCGAATAGGGTTCAACCCTTTTATCAACTCTATCACGACTCTTCAGAGCGTGAGCCCAATGACGGAAGCGGAGATAATAGCCGCTCAAAAAAATCTCGAAAGCTACTCGATAAGCCCGTCAGCTCAGTGATGTTTCTTGTGAATGTTCAAGAAGCATTCGGTATCCACCCAAATGAAGTAATGGATATGAGCCTTTCGCTTGTTCACTCGATGCTGACGGAATACGGCTTCATGTGGCGCGAGCGCAACCGGGAAGAGACAGAAGGGGAAGATGCTCACGGAGAGTATGAATGGATAGAACTCCCGGACTGGGACGATCCAACAAAAACAAACAGGGTTAAGATGTATCACGATGTAGGATCATTTGTGAAGTAATTGCGTTGGAATCTATATTTTAAGATAGTATACTTTATAGATTTAATAGTTAATATGAGTCCGGCCGTTCGCGAGAATAGCCGGACTTGCCATTTAGAAATGCCGGGCAATAATATATTTTACATGAAATGATTAATTGGTATGGGATTAGAATGGATTGACATCTTTATGAACAACTTCTTAGGCTTCCTCACCGGAATAACGGGGTTGTTGGCCTTTTTTGTTGAAAGGAGAAAGCGGATTGCTGAGCAAAAGCAAAGTGAAGCAGACGCTCTCCAGGGCATGCAGGGTGCATATGACAAGTTTGTCCTTGACTTCAACCAGAAGCTGACTGAGATGAGCCAGCAGATTGTTGATCTGAAGAATCAACTTCAATCAGCAAGAACAAGAATTGCTGAATTCGAGGAACAAGCTGAAAGAGACAAGAAGGAGATCATTATGCTCCGCAGGAAAATAGAGGCATATGAACGAGAGCTTCGCTCCTACAAAAAAACGCTGAAATGAATCTATCTCTATTCTATAAGAATGTTAGAACCGAGTTTTTTAACGGCCGGTTAAGTCAGCAGCAGACTGATGGGATGGCCGCGATTCTGCAGAAATGGAACAGGAGCGGTTTTACGGACCTCAGGTGGCTTGCCTATATGCTGGGCACTGTGTACCATGAAACGGCCCGCACGATGTACCCAATAGAGGAATACGGCAAGGGTAGGGGACGTAGATATGGGAAGAAGTACAAGCAGTCCGGCCAGCCCTATGATGAGCCGGATCACATCTATTATGGTCGGGGATATGTTCAAATCACCTGGTATGAGAATTACGAGAGGATGGGCCGGATACTGGGCATACCATTGCTACAGAAGCCTGAGCTTGCATTGGTGCCAGAGCATGCTGCAGATATCATGTTCGAGGGCATGACAAAGAGTGTATCGTTCAAAGGTGATTTTACCGGCCACTGTTTAGAGCAGTACTTCAACGGATCGAAAGAGGACTGGGTGAATGCACGGAGGATCATCAACGGCCGTGATCGGGCGGAGCTGATCGCTGGATATGCCAAACGGTTTTATCAAATCATACTTGCATCATCATGAAACCAAAAAAGAAAGAAATAATCTGGTTCTTCATTCTCCTGGCGGCTTTAATTGCTTTCTTCGCTACCGGGTGTGGCTCAAAGAAGATATCAACCAATACGGATGTCAAGGAAAAGACAGAGGTTGAGTTAACGGACAACTCCATCATAAGTTCGAAGGTGGAGCAGGAAGCTCAGTATACCAATGCGACCACGAACGAGCGTATTGTGACTATGTACGGAGTCCGATTTGACACTATCCAGGTAGAGGGGAAACCATTTGTCATACCGATCTACTACCCGGAGCAGAAGATTGAGGATCGCACCATCAATGTGGACAACTTCATATGGAGGATGAATACGCAAGACAGCATACGGAAAGCAGTCTCATTAGAGTTTAAGGGTACACTCGAGGGTAAGGAGAAGAAAATATCAGAACTGAAAGAGTCTACAATGGTTTATCAGATAGCACTGCTTATCATCTCAATTTTCGGAATTATCGTACTTGTTTTATATATTATAGCAAAGATCAAGTCCCGAATGATTGGTTTCTGATTTGCTCATGTTGATTTATGGTTTTAGTGGTTTGCCCCTCGTACGTGTTGCGAGGGGTTTTTTGTGAAGAAAAAAACCGGGGAGTAGGCCCGGCTTTTTCAGTTAATCTTTGTCAGCGATTGCTGAAGTTTTTACAATTGTGGTTCCAGTCGGGAACGCCGCAACTGTTGTCCTGTCGACTGCTATTTCAATTGAAACGCTTGAAATAGATATTCGATCGCCATTCACGTAGAATACTTCTCCATCAGGGAGTTTTACTTTGAATTTTTCCATGACAAATAATTAAATAGTTAATTCACAAATATACACATTATTTCAAATAATTCTTCATTGCATCAATTGCATCCTTCACGCTACGAACAATGACATACTTGCTGCCGCATTTCTCCGCCTGTTCCTGGAACTCTTTCTGTTCATCCGACTGTTTCCCCGTCTTTGTCTTAAACTCGAGGCAGAACAGCTCAAATCATTTCAATTCTCCGAAAATCTTGTTTACCGGCACTGCGTTTTGAATGTCTAGCATCCGACTAGCCGTCTCGAGTTCTGTTCTCTTGAAGTACACCTTTGCCTTTTTGGGGTTTCCAGTCGGGTAACCAACGATCCACCTTTTCGAGCGCCATTCTTGAATCAATCGTCGACCATATTTTTTTCGGGCCTGAGCCTCTGTGATCACCTCAGATGTGAGTCCTAACCGGCTGAGAGTACTCACCACTCCGATCTCGATTGATTTTGCAATGACATGCTCAAGTGTGTCCTCATCAATAATAGTAATCATGCCTTTTTAAATCAATATTCAGAATGGGCTTTGATATTATCG
>CAYGHY010000272.1:0-3904 GCA_964349435.1 uncultured Oscillospiraceae bacterium | reverse complement strand
ATAGAGTTATAAGGCATCCGTCGAAGGGAACCATAGGGTTCCATAGCGAACAAGACAAATTCGCTTTAGTTTTAAATCATGAGCGAAGCGAATTTTCTTGAAGCATAGGAATTTATAAATCTACTAAAAAATTCCTAATAAATTCGCTTTGGTTTTAAGTCATGAGCGAAGCGAATTTTCTTGAAAAAGTCACATCTTAGGGGTATATTAATATATAAGTTGCAGAAATGAAATGATACAGAGGAACGGAAGGCTGCGATTTGAATATAATGGAGGCAGATGATGGAGAAGAAAACTTTTTATATTACCACGCCGATATATTACCCCAGTGACAAGCTGCATATAGGTCATTCTTATACAACAGTAGCCGCTGATGCCATTTCAAGGTACAAGCGGTTCAGGGGTTTTGATGTCATGTTCCTTACAGGGACAGATGAGCATGGACAGAAGATACAGAAAAAGGCTGAAGAAAAGGGCGTAACACCCAAGCAGTATGTGGATGATATTGTTTCCGGCATCAAAGAGCTATGGAAATTAATGAAAATAACCAATGACAGGTTTATCAGGACAACGGACAGAGAGCATGAGGCAGCGGTGCAAAAGATTTTCAAAAAACTCTATGATAATGGAGACATATACAAAAGCGAATATGAGGGATGGTACTGTACTCCCTGCGAATCCTTCTGGACAAAGAAACAGATTGTGGACGGCAAATGCCCCGATTGCGGCAGAGAAGTTGAGCTGACCAAGGAGGAAAGTTACTTTTTCAGGCTAACAAAATATCAAGACCGGCTCATTAAGCATATAGAGGACAACCCTGAATTTATTCAGCCGGTATCCAGGCAGAATGAAATGCTGAATAACTTTCTGAGATCTGGGCTTGAAGACCTTTGTGTTTCCAGGACCACCTTTAATTGGGGTATACCGGTTAGCTTTGATGATAGGCATGTAGTATATGTGTGGGTTGATGCGCTGTCCAACTATATCACAGCTCTTGGATATCTGTCGGATAACGATTCGGCATATAAAAAATACTGGCCGGCCGATGTCCATCTTGTGGGAAAGGAAATTATCCGGTTCCATACCATCATCTGGCCAGCGATGCTGATGGCACTGGGAGAACCTCTGCCGAAACAGATTTTTGGACATGGTTGGCTGCTGCTTGAAGGCGGCAAGATGTCTAAGTCAAAGGGTAACGTGGTGGACCCCGTCATTTTGATAAACAAATATGGTCTTGATGCCATCAGGTATTTTCTTTTAAGAGAGGTTCCCTTTGGTTCAGACGGAGTTTTCTCAAATGAAGCGCTGATACAAAGAATAAATTCTGATTTAGCCAACGATTTGGGCAACCTGGTGAGCAGAACTGTTGCTATGATATACAAGTATTTCGGTGGTGTGATACCCGTCAAGCGTGCCGAAGGCCTATTTGACAGCGAACTGCAGGCAACGCTTACACAGCTGCCGGAGAAGGTTGAGGAACTGATGGACAAACTTCAGTTCAGCCTGGCGATTTCCGAAATATGGAAGGCAATATCAAGAACCAATAAATATATAGATGAAACGATGCCTTGGGTATTGGCTAAATTGGACGAGAACAAGCCTCGCCTGGCTGCTGTGATGTATAACCTAGCAGAAAGCCTGAGGATTGTTTCAATATTATTGCAGCCATTTATGCCGGAAGTGCCGGAAGAGATATGGAAACAGCTGGGGATATCTGAAAGCGGAGCTCTTCAATGGGATAGTGCAAAGCAATGGGGTAGTTATCCCGAGGGAGTATCGGTAAATAAAGGGGAAGTTATTTTCCCGAGAGTAGACATTGATAAGGAAATGAGAGAACTTGAAGTTCTCAATCTGACAAATGGACAAAGCATAACTGTCAGCTTCCAATAACAGTTTTTAAGGAACAGTTCTTTAGTGGTTGTAACACTGGACGGCCTCATTGACAGCGGTTCAAAAGTGAGATAGCTGCGAGGAGGCAGGGGGTTCTTGTCCGATTGGCAATAATAATATATAATGTAAGAGTGAGGTGAGATATGTTTTTTGATACACATGCGCATTATTATGACACCCAGTACGACGAAGACCGCGGTGAGGCAATTAAAAGAGCCGCAGATAGCGGAGTGGGGTATATCGTATCTGTGTCCTCCGATATTGCTTCCACAGTAGAAAATATTACTCTTGCTCAAAATTATGATTTTTTCTATGCATCTATCGGTGTGCACCCTCATAATGCAACTGATCTTAACAACAACATTATTTCTGCTCTGATTGATTTTGCGACATACCCTAAAGTAGTCGCAATAGGTGAGATCGGACTTGATTATTTTTATAATAACTCACACCGGGAAATACAAAAAATGTGGTTTACTAAGCAGATATCGCTGGCAAAGAATTTAAAACTGCCAATTATTGTACATGACAGAGATGCGCATGAAGATATGATGTCAATTTTGAAGAGTGAAAATGCGAGGGATGTGGGTGGTGTAATGCATTGCTTTTCAGGAAGCCTGGAGATGGCGAGAGAAGTGCTGAATCAGAATTTCATGATATCTATTGCAGGATCTGTTACTTTCAAAAATGCCAGAAGGTTACCGGATGTAGTCAGGTATGTTCCAGATGACATGCTGTTGATAGAAACAGATTGCCCATACCTTGCACCTGAACCGTTCAGAGGGAAAAGAAATGAATCCGCATACATAAAACTGATCGCTGAAAGAATTGCTAAGATTAAAGACCGACCTCTTGAATATATAGAACAGATTACAACTGCCAATGCGAAGAGACTCTTCGGGATACTATGAAGTGTTTGTACCGGCGATGAAGCTGACGACAGGGTGGTGTGTTATGAAAAAGTTTGTCCTTGTGATGGTTTTTGTGCTTTTAACTGCTTTATTCATTGCTTTTAACTATTTATTGTGGGACAGGGAGAGCAGGGAAAAAGAACTGAAAAATCTTGAGTATGCTAATGCCAGCAATAATGCCAGCATAAGCGCCCAAAAAAGGGAAATAAACTCATTGGAGGAAGAAAACAGAAATCAGCAAGATAAAATTGTACAGCTTGAGCATGATAAAAATCGGCTTATTCAGGAAAAAAGTGCAGTTGCCTCTGAAAGAGACAAGTCTGATGCGGCTTTAAAGGAAAGGATCATGTTTATCAATATGCTCAAGCAGTATGCCGACCTCAAGGCTTTGTCAGAGCCTGTGACCAAGTGGGTGGAAGCCTTGAACCAGGGCAAATATGAAGAGGCCTATAAGCTTGAGTATGAAGGTGTACCGGAACAGGAAAGGACGGAGAGTCTAGGCCTGTATACCAAGGAAATGAAAACCACCATACGGAAGATTGAGATTGGAGAAATAAAGCTGGATATGCTGAGAGGCTCCGGCAATGGCGATATATACCTAGAGGTCAGGCTGAATGTCAAGCTGACCGGAGATGCAAACAACGCAAACGTACGCTATGCGGAAGGTGTCAATGAAAAATATATAAAGATAGAATATTCCTATGAAAATAAGGCTTTTGTTATTTCTGCCATTTATAACATGTAAAGATTTACATAAAATTATTTTCACCAATAAATACATCATTCATATAATGATATTGAAGTGTAGTATGCTGCCAACTCTAATCTTTAGATTTAACAGCTGAAGGACGAAAAACCGGAGTTGACAAAGTGCAGAAAACCGGAGGAGTCATAATATGAAAGAAGATGTCAAGATGAAAGAAAATATGAATGCAGAACCAATGGGTACCATGCCGCATGTTGGTGCAATGCATCAAATGCAGGCTGCCCCTAATGTATTGCCTGTGCAGCCGAATCTTATGGGCACAATGCCATCCATGATGAGCAATATGGGCACAATGCCATCCATGATGAGCAATATGGGCACAATGCCGTCCATGATG
>CAYGHY010000271.1:0-3918 GCA_964349435.1 uncultured Oscillospiraceae bacterium | reverse complement strand
GAATTTATGCACTTTGTCAGTACAATGCTGAAGAAAGAGCCAAAAGAAACAGGACAAGCGGGCTGCATGATTGTATTCTGCGAGTTTGAACAGCAATTCATGCTGATTGAAGAAGGCAAGAAATATGGATTCAATCACTATATTAATCTCGTCTTTAGGAAGAATTATTCAGCTCAGGTTCTAAAAGCCAACATGAAAATAGTCGGGAACTGTGAATATGCCTTGCTTTTATACAGGGAGAAACTGCCTAAATTTAACAACGGCGGCAAAATGATTTTTAACTGCATGGATTATGTGCGGGACAATGAGACGCCGAAAATACACCCAACACAGAAAAGCATAGATGTTATCAAAAAACTAATCACCGTATTTACGGATATTGGAGACGTTGTAATCGACCCGTGTGCCGGAAGCGGCGTAACACTTCTTGCTGCAGAGGTGTTAGGTAGAAAATCATACGGCTTTGAAATCAAGAAAGAATACGTCGAAGCGTTTCAATTGAAATTGGCGCAAAATGTGCAAACCACGCTTTTGCAGCAGGAGCTAATCAAAAAACAAACATACAGACAAATGTCACTGCATGATGGAGGGGGAGCGTGAACATAGAAGAACTCGAAGCAAAACTGAACCGCATAAATAACCTTGCGGTATCGTATCACGAAGAAGGACCCTTTGACGCTGGCGAATCCTTGCGAAGGGTTATGGAAATTTACGACATTAGTTTGTTGGAGGAAACAAAATGAAACCACGCAATTACATAATAGTCTTATGGGCAACTCTGGCTTGCATTATTGCCCTGTGCCTGTACCAAAACGAGGTCGAACGGGAAAATATATTCACAAAGCTAGAAAACGACTACAGAACGTTACAGGGGCATGCGGATAAGTTGAAGCAAGAAAACGAAACGTACAGGGCGCAGATAGGCGAACTAACCAGACAAATTGAACAGGCGCAGACCAAAGCAAGCCGAGGCGGCGAGCGTGGTACAAAGTTGAGCATGGAGGTCACAGCTTACGACCTGTCCTATGCGAGTTGTGGCAAGCTGCCAAACCATCCGGCATACGGCATAACGGCAAGCGGTCAACCTGTGCAGGAGTGGTACACGATAGCGGCAAGTCGGGGCCTACCGTTTGGGACAAGGGTGTATATACCGTATTTTAAGGACAAGCCCAACGGCGGGGTGTTCGTGGTACAGGACAGGGGCAGAGCGATAACAGATGGGCATTTGGACGTGTATATGGCAGACAATGCGGAGGCTATGGAGTTTGGGAGAAGGGAGTTGGATGTATGGGTATTAAAGTCGGACTGATAGACGTTGACGGGCATAATTTCCCTAATCTGGCGCTGATGAAAATATCGGCTTATCACAAAGCAAAGGGCGACAGTGTTGAATGGGCTGTGCCCGTGTTGAAATATGATACTGTCTATCAGTCGAAGGTGTTTGATTTCTCTCCCGACGAAAACACCAGCATAAGCTGCGATCAACTTATTAAGGGGGGCAGTGGGTATGACTTAGAAAACAAACTACCCTCTGAGATTGAAACAATCTGCCCTGACTACTCGCTATATGGCGAGAAAAAAGCATATGGTTTTCTGACTAGAGGGTGTCCTAGAAACTGCCCCTTTTGCGTAGTTAGCAGGAAGGAAGGGTTAAAAAGCTATCAGGTTGCAGACTTGCGACAGTTTTGGAACAGACAGAAGGAAATTGTTCTGCTAGACCCTAACATGTTGGCTTGCGGGAATCGGCTCGAATTGCTCCAGCAACTTATCGACAGCAAAGCATGGGTTGACATAACCCAAGGGCTTGACATACGCCTTATGGCTGACGACGTAATAGACAAAATCAAGCAACTAAAACTAAGAATGCTCCATTTTGCATGGGACAGGAACAAAGACACTGACTTGATTTTGCGAAACCTTGAATCATTTAAAATGGCGACAAGCCTAGACTTTAGAAAATTAAGAGTGTATGTGCTTGTGAATTATGAAACCGAATTTGATTTTGACTTGTATCGTGTCTACAAACTCAAAGATATGGGATACGACCCGTTTGTGATGATTTACAACAAAAAAGAAGCGCCGAAAAAAACAAAGCAGCTTGCAAGGTTTGTAAACAATAAATTTATTTGGCACAGCGGGAATCTTGAAACAGAGAAAGAAATGAGACTATCGCTAAAGGAGGCTAACTAATGGACACAAGCAAACTATACTACCTGTCGCACCCGTACACGTCATACGGCGACAAGGAGGAAAACCGGAACAGTGCGGCGGAGATTGAGGAGGATTTAGTCAACCGGCTCGGGGTTAGCGTGATAAACCCGATATGCTTGCCGCTGGGAGACAATGACGAGATTGCAATGGCGAAGTGCAGGCACTTGTATAACGCTTGCGACGCGGTAATATTTTGCGAAAACTGGGAGAAGTCGAAAGGCTGCAGCGAGGAACGCGCTTGGGCGAAGGCGGACGGGAAACCATGTTACAGGTACAGCGCAGGAGTGCAGAAGTGGTAGAAATAATGCGTGATATAAAAAGAGTGAGAAGGAGTGATTTTATATGAGTGTACCTTATCCCGGATACAGATATATTCCTGAAAAATGTGAATGTGGAGGGCTTATGAGCAAGCCATATACAGTTATTTTTGAACAGGAAATACCCGGAAGGCATGCCCCAAGAAGAACTGAAAAATTGGAAGTGTTTTGCTATAAGTGTGGGAAGAAAAAAACTATTACATAATTCGCAATAAACAGGACATACCGCACCAATAGAATTATATCAACTTGACGAATTAGGAATTCCGTATTGTTTGGTTAATAAATAGTCCACAATATTAAAAGAATGTGAAGTAAAGGGGTGGCAATTATGAAAGCAATTATTGATGCATGCTGCGGATCGAGAATGTTTTGGTACAACAGGCAGCATCCGGATACTGTTTACATGGATATACGGCAGTTTGAAGATACTTTGTGTGACGGTCGAAAGTTGATAGTGAAGCCGGATGTAATAGCTGACTTTAAGGATATACCGTATCCTGATAACACATTCAAACTTGCTGTTTTTGACCCTCCACACCTTGTCAGTGTCGGTGAAAATTCTTGGCTTGCCAAAAAATACGGCAGACTCCCGAAGGATTGGCAAGACGAGATTAGACAAGGCTTTGATGAGTGCATGAGGGTATTGGAGCCATACGGGATACTGGTATTCAAGTGGAATCAGGAGCAAATAAAGATTAAGGACGTACTTGGAATTATCGGCCGGACACCGTTGTTTGGCGACCTGAGGTTAAAAACCTTATGGATGGTTTTTATGAAAAGTTAGTTCGCATAATATAAAGAATGCGAAGGGAGGAGGAAAGTATGCGTAATAATCCCATAGGCGGCATGTGTACTAGTGGAGCATCGAACTCAATTTATTGCCCATTATGTCATAAACCTGCGGCAACTGCAACGCTAGGAACTAGGGAGATATATATGCACTTTACGAAGGCTGGTTCGGTTTATCACATTAAAGACATTGACGGTAAATGGAGCAGAAAACGAGACAAGAGTGCGCAGCGGTAGAGCTGCAGAAATGTGAGGATTTTATGAGAATAGGAGAAAGAGTAGGAGCAATACAATCAGCCAATGGAATCGAGGTTCATTTTTACGGGTATGGCATTTATGTTGGGGAAGAAGTCCCACCTGATGGGTTTGCGGGGGAATTAGGTGTAAAAAACCCTAAAATACTACTGGATAATGGACAAATTGTATATGGACAGGAGTGTTGGTGGGGAAGCGAAGAAAAGGTAAAAAAGATGATTGGTGAGAGGAAAATTGTAATGGTGGAAACAAACAGGCTTGATGATTAACGGTTCGTAAAAAGAGTGCGAATAGCGAAAGGAGATAATTATGGGTAAAGAATTAACGTTAAAGAGAAGTTCAA
>CAYGHY010000270.1:0-3920 GCA_964349435.1 uncultured Oscillospiraceae bacterium | reverse complement strand
TTCAGCCGGATATCTGATTTATAGATATAAATATAAGATTGATCATGAGACATATCCTTGATATGTCCATATACGCAATGCCGTCTTCCATTAATCTGTCCCGCTTCCCCTGGGGGGCTACTCGGTATGGACATCGGGGACGCCTCCCTAACATGCAATATCCTTTCTGTTGTAAAAAATATAGGTGCCTGCTGTGGCGACGATCGGAACGGCACAAATAATGATCAGGTACACCAGTTCGATTTTCTCCAGCTTAACAATTTCAGAAGGGTTTACATATTTGAAGGGGGTAATATACTTCAAATTCTCCAGCTTTTCTGAAATACCTGACGCAATGCTGATAAAATATGTCCCCAGCACTACTCCGATTGATAGCGGAAATACTGTGCTCGTCTTTACAACAAAAACAGAAATCAAAAGACCTATCGTTGCAAAAAACAACTGCAGCAAAAATTGCCCCAGATGCAACAACAGGTATGCCTCCATACTGAACGCCTGATCTGTTATGGCAGTTATTGCCACATAATTCGACACTGCTAAGATTATATTAAATAATACTAAATAGAACAAAAGGCAAAGCATCTTTGACGTTACCACACCACTCCTTTTGACGGGTTTCGCCAGCAGGAATTCCACCGTCTTGTCATTCTCCTCACGTGAGAGAATGCCGGCACCGAACTGCATTGCATAAATACTGCTGAACAGCAGAATATATTGAAATTCATATGAAAAATAGGATAGTATTTTAGAAAAATCCATACTGTCAAGGTTAAAGGCTGAAATCATACCGGAGGGCATCTGCTTTAACATGTCGCTCATCGCTCCCATTTTATCATCCATGTATGGAAAAAACATGAGCATCATCACATTTGTCGCAACAAGGGATACTGTCCATGTGATAAAAGCTTTCCTGTTTCTTATGAGCTCTCTTATAAAAATAATCATCTACTTATCCTCCCTTTCATAATAATTCATGAAAATTTCCTCTAGAGAAAGCTCTTCAACCCATAGGTTTTTAAGCTTTAATTTAGCAAGCTTTGTGACAATTTCATTTATATCGCCGCTGAAAATGAATTCAGTAATCCTTCCGCTGGTTGAGAGGGAAGAAATGCCGGTAAGCTTCAAGTCGTCAGATTTTATCTCTTCCTCATGCTCCAGCTTGATTTTTTTAAATTGATTGGCATGAAGCGTTTCAATGCTCTCTACCTTTAATATTTTGCCCTCCTTTATAATAGCCACTCTATCACACATTTTCTCTACTTCTCCTAAAATATGGGATGAAAGCAAAATAGTGGTGCCTTTCTTTTTTTCCTCATGCAGCAATTCAAAAAACTTGTTCTGCATTAGCGGGTCCAGGCCACCTGTAGGTTCATCCAACACCAGAAGCTTTGGCTGATGCAACAAGGCCTGAACTATGGCCACCTTCTTTTTGTTGCCGGAGGATAATGAATAAATTCTTTTGCCCGTCTCCACCTCAAAAATGGAACACAGTTCGTTCAATCTGATGCTGCAGTCCTTTTTATAGAACTTTGCCGAGTAAGCCAACAGATCCCTGACCTTCATTTCGTCATAATAATTAACTTCGGCAGGAACATAACCAATGTCAGCCTTTATCTCGTCATTGCGGGTAACGCAGTCCATTCCGAATATGCTGGCGCTGCCGCTGGTTGGCTTGAGAAAGCCCAGCAGCGTCCTTATCATCGTGGACTTGCCCGCACCATTGGGACCTATAAAACCAAATATTTCCCTCTGTTCGATGCTGATGCTGACATCGATTATCCCCCTCGATTTTCCATAGTACTTAGTAAGATTTCTGGTTTCGAGAATATTCATTATTAGCCCCCTTCCGTATTGACCGTGCGGTCAACATGATATTATAATAATACCAACTGCCCAAGCGGTCAATAGCGAAAGGATAATAATGGATAGAGGAATGCTTTGAGCCGGCGGAATAGTATTTGTTATAATTTTGCTCTCGCATTTGGTGAATTCATATCGAATTTTTTTGCAATTTCAAAAACATCCTTTTCTTGCTCAACAAATTTCGTATTATATTCACCTGATCGAAAAACACTATTCTCCATGACAGCGCTAAGATATGGTATATTTGTTACAGGACCGAGAATTATATATTCATACAGCGCCCTTCGCATTCTGCTGATGGCTTCCTTGCGGTTTTCTCCCCAAACCACCAGTTTTGATATCATAGAATCAAAATAAGTAGATACCTCAAAGTTGTAATGAACACCTGAATCAACACGAACTCCTATTCCTCCCGGTGAGCGATAGCCTGTAATTATGTTAGGCGATGGCATAAAACCATTAAATGGGTCTTCGGCACATATCCGGCATTCCATTGCGTGTCCCCGAAAAACAATTTCATCCTGTTTAAACGGTAATGCTATACCCGCCGCAATTTTGATTTGGCTTTTTACAATATCTATGCCTGTAAGCATTTCGGTCACAGGGTGCTCCACCTGCAAACGGGTATTCATCTCAAGAAAATAGAACTTGCCATCGCAGAATATAAACTCGACTGTTCCCGCCGAACTATAACCTACTGTTTTCCCTATCGCTACAGCTACCTCTCCCATCTTGTTCCTTGTGTCATTGTCGATTGTCGGAGCAGGCGACTCTTCAACTATCTTTTGATATCGCCTTTGTATGGAACATTCCCTGTCTCCTAGGTGCACAATATTTCCATGCTTGTCTGCAAGTATCTGAAATTCAATGTGTTTAGCATTTTCCAAACCTTTTTCAAGAAAAACCGACTTGTCTCCGAACACAGAAGCAGCTTGCTTCTGTACCCTTTCAAACATTTCAGATAATTCTTCCGCGTTGCGGACAATCTTCATGCCAATTCCACCGCCGCCGGCAGCGGCTTTTATTAGAAGTGGATAGCCAATTGATTCCGCTATGCCCAGCGCTTCTTCAAGGCATTCCACAGCTCCAACCGAGCCCGGAACAATAGGCACTCCGGCTTCCTTCATCATTTTTTTTGCAGCGATTTTGTTACCCATAAGCTCAATGGTCTTGGAGTCCGGTCCGATAAAGGTTATGCCGCTTTGCTCAAGCATATAAGCAAATTCTTCATTTTCAGATAGGAATCCATATCCAGGATGAACAGCATCCACATTTTCCCGCAGTGCAATATTTAATATTTTTTCCATATTCATGTACGTTTCATTGGCTCTATATCCATTTAGAGAAAATGAATAATCGGCATACAAACTATGCAAACTGTTTTTGTCTGTATCGGAATAAATGGCTACAGATGGTATTTCCAATTCCCTTAGCGCCCTTATTATCCTTACTGCAATCTCGCCTCTGTTTGCCACCAGTACTTTTTTAAACATTTGCTATACCCGATCCTTTCGCACAGTCTTCCAATTCAGACTTTTCTATTTGTCAAATCTATCTTCAAGATTTTCTCCCACAGTTATTATAATGATTTTTTCTCCGGTTTTAGTGCTGACATCAGAGTGGATACTTATAATTTCAACATCTACAACCTCTTTTATGAGAGCTTCCAAATAGCTTCTTGCACTTTCAAAAAGTGTTACCCTTACCTTCTTAAGCAGCTCAACTCCTTGGCTGTTCTCTGCCAGTTTTTGTTCCGCTTGGCTTAAGAAGCCCTTGAGCCTAACCACAATAAGGTCTTGAACAATCAATGTCCTTATTTGCTTAGGCCCTCTGCCCATAAATTCTATTTCAAACTTGCTTACAGCTTCACTTATTTTCGCCCCGGCCTGCCCCTTAGTCATAATATCATCCTCTTCGTTTGCTTATTGAAACTATAACATGCAGCAAAACAAAAATCAATAGATTTTAGAATTTTTGCAATTTTAATCTTTCAAACTTGCAAATAAAAAAGGAAGTAATGAAATTACTTCCTTTACCACCGTCATCCTGCGCAGTAC
>CAYGHY010000269.1:0-3955 GCA_964349435.1 uncultured Oscillospiraceae bacterium | reverse complement strand
ACTAAAGGATAGTGGCCTATGGTAGCAGCTCCGTCGTGGTATGTCACGGCTGTTACTGAATTTCCCGCGCAAGTCAAGATCGTACCGTTGTCAACGTCTTGGATCGCAACGCTAAATACTGCCGTGGGAGCTGCGGCACCAGCACCAGGCACCACCCGGACCTCGTACAGATACCCGCCCATAAGTTTTGCGATGTTTGTTATGTCATAATCGCTTGCGCTACCATCGGATGTACAAGCGAGCTTAATCTCTATGACTTCTTCGCCATATTGGTGTTTAGCTTTGTAGGCTTCCCACGTTTCGGTGATTGTCCAGGCCATTTTATTTCCCCTTTGTCATTTCTTCTATTGTTAAAATTATAGCGGCACATATCGACAATATGACTAAACCAGTAAAACCATAATAGCTATAGATTCCATAAGCTATCAAAGTTCCCATTAGTTTTCCTCATTTGCGATAGCGGCACCAGCTCCGGCGTAACCTGCTGCGCGGCGCATTGTTCTATAGTCTTCAAGATTGACTATCTTAGAATCGATAACTTTTTGCATCTGATCGAATTTTACTTTTTTCGATCCTGCGTCCATAATTGTTTTGGCGTAATCAGGATCGTACATAGCCCTTAAAACAAAGTCATTAACTCTGTTTTGATGCTTTCCTTTGAAAAACGAACCTATGCTTTTTGCGGCAGTTGCCCATCGTGATAAAAAGTTGATCTTTGAAAAATATGTGATGAGATTTTCGGCGGTATCGGACCCGCCCCCTATCGGGCTTCTGTTTGTCCTGTTCATGACCTCATACGCTCTTTGCATGTTTTTCATGGCAGTTATTTTTTGAGGCTCATCCTTGTACAAAACCTTCATTACGGGGTTGTATTTTTCAAGGATGTTTTTAAACTTTGCGTTAGATATTGTCGGATCACCTGCTATGTCGGTTGCGGTTGTCCTTATCTTTGTCATGATATGATCGGCAACGCCCTTTTTAAGACCGTTCAAAGCGGCTTTGTCATTGTCGATCATTTTAACCATTTGGGAAATGTTCTTTCCTGCCTTGTCGCTTCCCAAGGCTGTTGATATTGCCTTGTCAAGATCAGAATTTAAAACCCTTTGGGCAGCAGACTTTTCAAACTGTGCAGAAGCCGCTTTCGCTGCGTCGAATGCTTCCTGAGTATATTTTACACCCTTAAAATCGTTTTCTATGCCAAACTTTTTCAGTAAATCTTTGTTCCTGTACAACCATACGTTTAACTTTTTAGTTACTATTTCATCGCTATCATTTTTGGCATATTGAAACATATCATATGCGGCATGGTCGCGCATAATGCTCGTTGCGTTGTCCTGCCCAACCGCCTTGATAAAATCGTCAGCAGATTGCAAGTCTCTCGCGTTCCAAAGCCGCGATGGAATTTTTTCTATGGGTATTCTTGTTGCTTCACCGGACGGGCCTTTTCTGAGTATGTCTTTAACTGCGCCTTGTCTAAATTTTGAGGCGTAATCTTCCCTAAAAAACTTGTTAGCGGTTTTTAACGCTTCGGAACCTTCACTATGACCGATGGCTTTTTCTATTGCAGAAGCCGCCTGAGAAAGCCTCGATGCAAGCCGTCTGTTCGGATTAGCGGAACCCATTATATCCCGATTTTGAGCTAACAACTCCGACCTGACGGCTTGCAAGTCTTTAATTGGTATCGACTCTAAACCGTTTTCGCCAATGTCTTTAATGATTCTGTTTACCACTTGCGGAATATTTGCTTCTTCTTCGTATTTGCTAAATGGTTCAGCTATCTTTTTTAAATCATCAACCAAACTTTTAACTGGCACGTTTTCATTATCGACAAGCCCGTATAATTCAGATGCTTGTTTTTTATAGGCTTCCTCATATGCGCTTGTCGTATCAACAATGTTTTTGCCAGTTTGTTGAGGAGTGGCTACATTTATCTTTAACGCTTCACGATCAGCAATGGCTTTAGTTTTTTGTTCAGTAGATGCTAAACTACTCTTGAAATCGTCAAGCCCGCTTACGAACTCTACCGCGCCTTCTTTTTCTGGAAAGTTATTCGTGAAGTATTTTCTAATGGCTTCATTGTTAGACCGTATAACTTCATCGTTTATGTCAACTGCCTTGCCTTCGCCCCTGATTAATGACCGCTTGAGCTTGATCAACTCCGATTGATTAGACGCTTGTGCAATATCGAATTTTAGTCCGGGTATGTCTTTTTCAAGCTGCCTTGCCTGATCCACGTTTGCGGCATATATAAGCCCGTCATCGGTCTGAGCGAGTAAGAGTTCACCAGCGGCCTTTGTTGCTCCCTGTTCGGTGAATATCTTTTTAAGCCCACCGGCTGTTTTTTCGAAAACCCATTTGCCTCCCCGCATGACAGGCTTTAGAGCGGCGGTAAGTAGCTGCCCACCCGCCTCAAAAGCCGCTCCTGTTGTAAAGTCCTGTAGCGTGCCTAAAGTCTGTTCCTGTAGGGTCGGAGAACCCCTTAGGCCTAAAAGTTGATCAAGTGAATCGGCTGACTTTTTGCCAATGGTATAGAACAAGCCGGACCCAACAACGCTTAATGGGATGGAAGCCGCGCCACCAGTAGGAGCGCCAGCGGCAGCACCCACCAAAGCACCACCCGAAGCACCTAAACCCTCTAAGATCGGCCTGGCTATATTTGAAAGGTTATATTTCCATTGAGGTGGAATAGGTATTGATTCGTGTGCCTTGGCAAGCTCAACTTGCGGAACTGGTGTTGACTGTTGAATATCGTCAACACTTTCAGGCTGATATTTTGTCCAAGGCCCAGGTTCTTCTTGTGCCTGATATTTTTCCCAAGGTCCACCCATTTATTTTACCCTTTCCCAACTACTTTTATCGGCAGGGTTGTTGCCGTTCCACTTGTATCCGTCTACAATGTCACCGACCTTAAGATTTTTTGTTTGAGGCGTGGCCCCTTTGGCCTTTTGGATTGATCTTTGATTCGCGCCGAAAAACACTTCTCTAAGGTCTTCCAGTGCTCCTATAAGTTCATCTGCAGATTGCCCCCGATCAAGTCTCGATAGCGCGTCCTCTGCTTTTTTGCCCTCAACCTCTGTAATTTGCCCGCCGCCTTTCAACATTTGATAGGCTTGCAGAAAAACCTTGCCCTTTACCTGATCCATCGCTACCTTAAAATTGTATGCGTCTGTTCCAGGAGTGTAGTTTCTCAGATCGATTTTAGAGGAAAGACCAGTAGCAGTATGCAACCCCGGATGCGTCAATAATTTATCAATTGCGGCTATTGCTGAATTTGTCTCGGCTTCAAGTTTTGGCAGGTCAACAAAAGCCTTAGCTTTGTCTTCTGCGACTATTTCAGCACCCTTTTTAGCGGCTGTCACGTTGGCTTGTGCGTATGGGTCAACGGCTACAGGTAATAATGGCGATCCTTGCGGTTGTTGAGGATATGGCAAGTTTCCAGGTGAATATGGTTGACCACCATACCCCGGCAACATTCCCGGTTGTAACTGCGACCCATCGCTTGTCATTGGTCGATAAGTCCCTGCTCGTGAATCAAGGATGAAAATACCGCTTCCAGTTTGAACAGGTGTAAAATATGGATCGTACGTGTTAGGCGTTGGAGTCCTTGCTTTTAGTTTTCCAGCTAAGTCTAAAAAGTATTCAGCCGTTCTTTGTTCTGGAGGAAGATTCTGCATGGCTGCTTGAACTGCTGCCGCTTCGATGGTAACCGGCATTTTTGCTTGTTCTCCGGTCCACACAAAATCGCCATCATTAAATCCATAATGCCTTGCAAGTGCGTTTGCCTGTTCCTGACTCCCTGCTCCCATTACATCCTTTAGCTGATCCATGCGTAGCTGTTGCATTTCCATTTGAGTCTTGGCTGCTTCCATTTCCGCCTGTTGCGCTAACTGCTGATTTCGTTTCTCCATGAGCTGTTGCGTTAGCGCACTTCGGCGCTGGTCTTCTTTGATCTGAT
>CAYGHY010000268.1:0-3990 GCA_964349435.1 uncultured Oscillospiraceae bacterium | reverse complement strand
CAAGCGCAACGGCATGCAGGTGTTTTCTTACAAGCCCAGGCCTTGTGCGGAAGACAAAATCTACGGGCGAATCGCGGACATCACCATCAGTATGAAGAGCACGGATTACCTGACAATGCCGGAGTGTGTAATGAACGAAGTCCAGGTGACCCTATCGGGTGAGGAGCGGGAAGCCTACGACACCCTGCGCTGCGACCTGGTGTTGACACTAATGGACAAGGAGATTGACGCAGTGAACGCCGCTGCCCTGTCCAACAAGCTATGCCAGATGGCCAACGGGGCTGTCTACAGCGAGGACAAGCGCGTAGCCCATCTGCATGATAGGAAGCTGGACGCGCTGGAGGACCTGATCGAAGGCGCAAACGGGAAACCGGTACTGGTGGCCTACTGGTACAAGCATGACCTGGAGCGGATTCAGAAGCGGTTTACGGTGAGGCAGATCAAGGGGGCTGCTGACATTACTGACTGGAATGCAGGCTCAATCTCTGTCGGCCTGATACACCCCGCATCTGCTGGACACGGATTGAACCTGCAGGCGGGAGGTTCCACCCTCATCTGGTTTGGGCTCACCTGGTCGCTGGAGTTATACCAGCAGACGAATGCCCGGCTCTGGCGGCAGGGGCAGGAGGAGACCGTTGTTATCCACCACATCATCACCCAGAGCACGATTGATGAGCAGATCATGAAAGCCTTGAAAAGCAAGGATAAAACACAGGCCGCACTGATTGAGGCGGTGAAAGCAAATCTGGGCGTCAGCCACCCGCAGGAGGCTTTGAGATGCACATAACAAGAGATGGCTCGAGTGAGTTTGCGGAGGCCATCATTCTCCAGGCAGTTAAGGACTATCGGGATACCAATATGCAACTGCTTGAAAAACCAAAGGATTCAACTTTGTTGAGCCAGAGAGCGGAACTGGAGGAATTCTTCCTCTCCTCCTGGTTTGCAGTATTGACTAACCTGGATGGAGCGCGCTTGCTGCAGCGGTTACAGGCTGAGACGACAGAGGAGGTGGACAGGACATGACAGCGAAGGAATATCTCAACCAGGCACACCGGCTTGATCAGAGGGTGAGCAATAAGCTGATGTTGATTGAGTCGCTACGCTCGATGACGCAGAAAGTCACATCAAGCCATAAAGAAAATGTTGTCAATTACACGCAAGATGTGACCTCCCTGGAAAACACCATCATCCGGCTGATGGAAGCCGAGGCTGAGCTTAACAAGCAGATCGATGCGCTTGTGGATTTGAAAAGGGAAATACTGTTGAATATCAGTGCATTGGAAAACATCGATTTGGAGCTGGTGCTCATGAAACGCTATCTGCACTTTCTATCATGGGAAGAAATAGCACGGGAAATGGGGTTCAGCGTGCGCTGGGTGCACTCATTGCACACCAGAGCGCTCACGGAACTGGACGTAGTTCTGCAAAAGCAGGAGGAGACTGATCATCCCAAAGTACACATATAAGTTCACAGTAAATCACTAGATTTCACACCTGAATATGGTACAGTGTCGATAGTAGAGATATACCAACCCTGAGCGTCGGCAGAGCAAAGAGCCGGCGCTCTTTCTTTTGGTCACTCAGCACGGAGTTCCAAAGGACGATGCAGAAAAATCCATATTTAAACTTGTAATGTTGTCCAAGAGAGAACTCAAACGCTAAGTTTTCCATCGTGAAATCGAAATAATGACAATTAGCTCCTGATGCAATTCTTTATGTGCAGATTGATTCCTAAGTGAATAAAAACTGCAATGGCATAAGGTAAAATGCACCTCTGTCAAACTTACTCGTGAAGTAATTACGCATTTAAATTGATAATTCTATTTCGACTTTCCTCATCTTGCAAAAGCAGATAGGTTAGAACGGACTTGGGTTCGATTTGGCGCTTGAAGAGTACAGCATCCTCAGTGTCGCACTGTCAGCCACGCCTGTAACAGGTAAATTGTTCACTGATTGAAATATCATGACCCGTTCAGCCGTGGTCGCGTTAAAGTCCAAGCCGAAACTCGCGTTTTTCTTAAAATAGCCAAGTTCCTGAAGCCTGAATTTCATCTCCAAAACTTCCGTACCTGAGTCGCCGGTTCTCAAAGTGATGTATGAATCTTCGTACGAGTTGGAATAGGCGCAGAAAACCGCCCAAAGCTGAGTTCCTTCCGTGTTTTCGTATGTTGAGTAATCCAATGGAAGCAGCTTAATATCAATACGCATTCTTTCTTCCAAATTTGTTTTTCCATCAAAATAACCGAAATATATGTCACCTTCTTTTGATTGTAAAATCGCCCGTTCATAGTCGCGACCCCAAATCTTATCCCTGAACACTTGCACAATAGTCAGGCCAGTAGCCTCGATAAACTTTTCTTCAAATGGCGAACTATTTTTTTTATATTGAGATATATTGAAACTGCGATTGATTAATGATGATGGAATACTTGATCGCTGATTTGTTGGAAAGTACTTCCCATTTTTCTCCAGGAATGCGAGTGATTTTTCACTCACCTGGTAGTTTTCATATGTTCCATTGGAATACAGGAATTGACTCCAGGTGGGAAGGAAATTGCCGTGGTCATAGTTGCCTTTTTGCATTTTGGATGTATCAGAATACCAAGTCATTGACCCGTACCCGGTTTGAAATCCATCCTTCCATGCTCCGGTATACTCCCACTTGGTGCCGGCTGAGTTCGCTGTCTTAAATAAACCTGAACCATCTGGCAATCCGTCCAGTAGATCACCTTTGTATTGGCCAACTCGTTCAAATTGCCCCTGTTCATTATCAAAGTGTATGGTGAAAGAATCTGCTTCAATATACCCCTTACCCTTAATCTCTCCGTTTGTCCACTCTCCATCATAGGTGAATTTGTCTCCATTCACATTTGAGATAAACTTTCCCTTTCCATGCGGTAATCCGTTTTGTAGATTGCCTGTATATTTGCCCGCTCGGTCGTTGTCAAAGACGGAGAGTGTCAACTGCAGGTCTGTCCCTTCATCGTTGCTGCTAAAAGTGGAATCTTCCCGCTTTGTTCCGCATTCCACGCAAAAATTTCCGTTGTTTTCTGTCCCGCACTTGGAACAAATCCAACCCTGTGTCGGGCGCATGGTGCCACATGTCGGACAAAATTTTGTTGTGACTGCTTGAGTGTTGCAGGTTGGACAATTCCAGGTTTCTTCCGCGATGCCCATTGAAAACACCATCACCAATGAAACAAGCATCAGTATGATAATGCGATTTTTCATATAAACCACCTCAAATATTTGTTGAGAATTCGAGTTTCCTAAAAAAATGCTATCCTTTCTTATCAATTTTGTCAACACGCAAAGAAAAAATATGGTTCCGCCAATGAAAAAGAACACACATAAGTGCACTTCAAATCACTTGTTTTCCCTATGGAGAATGGTAATATGGTGTTAGTAAAAGTGTAGGTACCCTGAGCGTCGGCAAAGCAAAGAGCCGTCGCTTTTTCTATGCCGACATGTTCTTTTGAAAGGAAGATGAGTCGATGCTGTTTACAAGCGAACAGGTATCCAATGGACACCCTGACAAGATCTGCGACCAGATTTCTGACGCGATTGTAACTGACTGCCTTTTGAATGACCACAATAGCCGGGTGGCAGTGGAGTGCATGATTAAGGACTATGACATCACCATTGCAGGGGAGATCACTTCAGGGTACACACCCGATTTCAAAGACCTAACGTACTGTGTGCTGGCGGGCATTGGGCTGCCGAATATCGAGCAGTACACGGTGAACCGGCTGATTTCAAAGCAGAGCCCGGATATCGCGCTGGGGGTGGATCAGCAGGGTGCTGGCGATCAGGGCATGATGTTTGGCTATGCAACCCACGAGACCCCCGAGATGCTGCCGGTTCCCTTCGTGCTGGCCACTACAGCTCTGGAACGCTTGAAGGACAGCCGGAACCCTTTCCTGCTGCCGGATGCAAAGAGCCAGGTCACCTACGACTACCGGCGCAAGCGTATAGACACTTTCCTCATCA
>CAYGHY010000267.1:0-4001 GCA_964349435.1 uncultured Oscillospiraceae bacterium | reverse complement strand
CCTTTCCAAACCCCGGCATAGGTATTTTTTAGGAGATTTATAAATTCCTATGCTTGAACAAACTATCCAAACTGAAATAACTTCGCTTGCTCCTACTCTCCTTTTTCGAGATAAATATCTCCTCTGTCCACATATACGTCAACGGTAGAACCTCCGCCGCCAATACTTCCGTATACTCCACCGGCGGGGGCCTTTACCAACTTCTCTGATGCAAGGCCAAGGTTGTCCACAATGCGGCCTTTTGTTGATCTTAACTGAAGGGACACGCCGGTTTTTTCAGGCATCTTCAGCCGTATGTTTCCTTTTGCGGCTTTAATGCTACACTTACCGGAGGCTTCGAGGCCTTCAAGATCGACTCCGATATTGCCGTAAGTTGCATATAGCACGGATTCGCCAATCAGCCTTGAGTTCTTCACTGTAATGCTTCCCAATGAAATATCCGCATCCAATTTTCCTTCAGCCTTTTCGATAACTGTATCTCCTGATACTGATTGAAGTTCTATATCGCCCGTTATATCCCGCAGATTAATATTCCCTCTACCGCATTTGTACCTTCCGGAACCTTCGATTTCAGCCATATCAATATCCCCGTTGGCAATATCGGCCTCCACCTTATATACTTCACAATTGTCCATATTTATGCTTCCATTCTTAAGCGTGACGTTTACACTCTGCATGTCGCGAATGCCGGACAGGGAAATCCCCCCGTTTTTTGCATTGATATCGATATTCTTCAATGTCTCCGGAACCATTAATTCAATATCGTCAGTTCTTCTGAAAAACGGCTTGGGTTCTTTTTCAGGCTCTTTTTCAAGCGTTATTTGAAAGCTCGTTTTTTCAATATTAAAAGTATTCTTTCCAAGCATCGTCTTCAAGTTTTTTTTGGCGGAAGGTCCTTTCAGCTTTCTCCGCTCAATTATCTGCAAATACTCCTTATCCCATTGCGCTATTTTAATTATGCCATTCTGGGCTTCAATGGCAAGCCTGCTTTGCTTATCTATGATCACATTCGTAATGACTTCATCGTCAACTGTAAAGCCTATTGCCGGCCTCTCATAGATATATGCCTGCTCCCATTTGGCAGCATTCGCACAACCCAAAAGAGAGGCAGTAAAAAATATACTCAATAATATTGTAAAAAGCTTCTTGATATTCATGGTATCCACTCTCCCCACCTAAGAGCATTATATCCTAAATTGCCGCATGTGGTTAGATATTTGTAATAAAGCAGTTACAGTACAAGACCATAAAAAATTGAGAAACGGCCGTGACTGAATATTTAATTGATTGAAAACCAAAACTATAAAATGTATAATGGTAATGTTGTTTTAATAATATGGCTTCATCAATTATAAAGAAAACTTGCTCGTAGATTTACAAGTTTTAATGCGCCGCGCTAATGATATGTCAACCAATTTTTGTAATTAACTCAATTTCAGCGGAGGTAACAAAATGTTCAAAACGTACAAGGAGCTTAAGCAACAATATCACGCATTGAAAAAGACATTCTCACACATATTATCAATTAGTGAGGAGATACGGTCGCTGTATAAAAAACATTCACCGTCATCGCTGACTTTTGTCGGTTGTGGTTCGGGGTACTGTTTATGTCAGTCAGGGGAGATATCGGCGGCAACCCGATTAGGCATTACTGCAAACACCTTTGCAGCCGGTGATCTTATGCTGGACCCTGCCAGATACGAGAATATGTTGAAAGGCACTATGATAATTGCGCCTTCACGTTCGGGAAGCACCTCTGAAGTCATTAGGGCAATAGATGCCGCAAAGAAACTTTTCGGAATGCCTGTGATAGCAATATCATGTGTTGCGGGTTCTGAGCTGTCCAAAAGAGCCGATCTTGTCATTGAGCTTCCGTGGGCATTTGATGAAAGTGTTTGCCAGACAAGAACAGTCACCAACCTATATTCTGCACAATTAATGATTATCGGCATTCTTGCAGGCGATAACAGCTTGCTGTGCGATATTGAAAAAGCAATACATGCAGGCGACATGTTTATGGAGAGTGTAGAAGATGCGATTAAAGAAGTTGCTGCCCTGCCATGGAGTAAAGTGGTAATTTTGGCGGATGGTGAACTTTGCGGAATTGCCAGCGAGGGAGCTATTGCTTTCACCGAGATAGCCCAGCTTAACAGCAACTATTTTCATTTGCTGGATGTACGCCATGGACCAATGGTACTCGTAAATGAAAAAACTTTTGTAATTGCATTTCTTTCATCAAATAATTATGAATACCAGAAAACCCTCATTGAGGACATAGTAAAACGTGGCGCTGCTGTCATAACGTTCAGTGATATTTCTTATGGCGCAGTGGATGGTGTAAAGCTTTCTGCAACCTTTGGGGAAAGACTTGATATGGCAGCATCCGGGATACCTTTTATTAACCTGTCACAACTTACAGCATGCTATAAAGCAGAGAATCTGGGTATCAACCCAGACAATCCCGATGGAATAGTAGCATGGGTCAGTCTTTAAGAAAATGTTAGCGCCACGGCAAGTATCAGGAGGGTAAATAATGAAGGTTCATCCTTTGAGGGAAATAATTAAAGCGCAGAAATGCGGCATGCCCGTGGGTTCCTATTCTGTGTGCAGTGCAAGTGATTATGTTATAGAAGCAGCCATGGAGGCAGCGTTAAGAAAGAACACATTTGTTGTTATTGAAGCTACCGCGAATCAGGTAAATCAATATGGCGGCTATACAGGCATGCAGCCTTGTGACTTCAGGAATTTTGTTTATTCAGTAGCAGATAAGGTCGGCTTTACGCCCGATAGGATTATCCTTGGAGGAGATCATTTAGGTCCTCTTGTATGGAATGATAAGGACGAAGCTATTGCTATGGCGAACGCAAAGGAATTGATAAGACAGTTTGTAATGGCCGGCTTTACAAAGATCCATATAGATACAAGTATGAAGCTGCTGAATGATGCGATTGAGAAACCGCTTGATAATAAAAAGATAGCTGAAAGATGTGCTATATTGTGCAAGGAAGCTGAAGATGCCTGGTATATATTGGCAAATGAGCGGCCTGATTTGTATCCTCTGGTATATATTATAGGGAGTGAGGTGCCGGTACCGGGAGGCAGCCATGAGGACGAGGGCCTGACCGTTACTTTAGATAAGGATTTCGAGGAAACTGTAGAAATATTTAAAACAGTTTTTGAAGAATACGGTCTTAATAATGCCTGGGAAAAAGTTGTAGGTGTTGTAGTGCAACCCGGAGTTGAGTTTAGTGACAGCTCAATACATGTGTATGACCGCGTGAGGGCATCAAAACTTACTGCTGCAGTAAGAAAACATCCTGTCCTTGTTTTTGAGGGGCATTCCACTGACTATCAAGCTCCGGAGAAATTAAAGCAGATGGTCGAGGATGGCATAGCTATTCTGAAGGTAGGGCCCGGACTGACCTTCGCACTAAGAGAAGCGCTATTTATGTTGAATTTAATAGAGAATGAGCTTATAGCAGATAGAAAAGAATTGAAAAAATCAGGATTCATTGAAACACTTGATGAAGCGATGCTTGCATATCCGGATTTCTGGCAAAAATATTATCATGGCTCAGAGGGAGAACTCAGATTGGCCAGAAAATACAGTCTTTCTGACAGGTGCAGGTATTATTTGTCCTTTCCTGAGGTTAAAGAGGCAGTCCTTAGGCTCATTAACAATTTGGAACATACTGGCATACCGATCAATCTCTTGAGCCAATACCTTCCAAATCAGTACAGGCATATCCGGGAAGGCAGGCTCGCAAATAAACCGAACGATATTATCAAAGATAGAATCAAGGATGTTATAGATGACTATCTTTATGCAGTTTGCTGGGAGGCTTAAGTACAACATCAGCATTTACGGGTATTTAAGCGTCTATAAAGCTACAGACTTCTTCAAGAAAATTCGCTTCGCTCATGACTTAAAACAAAAGCGAATTTGTCTTGTTCGCTATGGAACCCTATGGTTCCCTTCGACGGATGCCTTATAGCTTTAT